>JAITUM010000222.1 GCA_031286305.1 Candidatus Fibrimonadaceae bacterium
CGATTCCCTGCAACAAGATATCAACAGTTTCCTTAACGAACAACGTGAATGCAGTCCTAAAATTTTCAAAGAATGCCGTGCTGCGGTATATAGCAAATTGCCTTAACATACGCAGCAACCACAGTGCCTAAACCATCCGGAGATGTCGTCGTCAGAAACAGAATCAAGGGCCAACTTGAGAGCCTTTTCGAGAGCCTCAAAAGTGCGGGCTTTTTCTTTTCTAAGAATAGCTTTCATCTTTGAAAAAAGCAACTCAACCGGATTAAAATCAGGTGAGTATGGCGGCAAATAAAGAACTTTTGCCCCACAGGCTTTAATAGCTTCTTTGGTGGTGTTTCAAAAAGTATGATATTGACACGGTGTTGTATAATAATGGCATGAAAACAACAATAATCTTAAAATGCCGAAGATGCGGAAGTACGAATGTAGGTGGTGTTTCGGAAAGTATGATAGCCATTTTTAGGAACCCCTAAACGACAGCAATTATCGGGTACTGAGCGGTGCCATTTTTGCATCATCATACTTTGTGAAGCACCACCCTAAATCAATGTCTACTACAACCTTGTAACCCTCCGATATATGTTCCAAAGCCGCGCTTATTGCATCGTGGGCGCTTCGTCCTTTTCTGAACCCATAACTGGAATCAGAAAATGTATGGTCGAAAACTCCGTTTATACTATTTCCGCCATAACAATGACACGATCTATCAATTGATGTATAATGCAAGTGGTGATGAGAATGAAAAACAAAGAAAAATTTGATAGCAAGCAAAAAAGTCAAATTAGGCATTGGAAGAAAAAGACAAAAGATGCAAAGTTATACAGAAAAATAGAAGTGCTGGACTATGCAGCAAAAGGCTATACACACAGAGAAATCAGTAAACTAACTGATTTTAGCATTAGCCGAATATCAGACCTTGTGCGAGAATTTATTAACAATGGCATAGGATATTTCACAAAAGAACACAGGAAGGGCAACAGTCGTAGAAACTTAACGGAAGAGCAAGAAGAACAAATTATTAATGAATTTAAAGAAAAAGCAATCAGAGGTCAGGTTGTAAGCCTAACTGAAATGAAGATGAGATACGAAGAAATACGCGGAAAAAAAACGGCGAACTCTACATTTTATGACTTTTTAAAGCGAATGAATTGGCGGCGGGTCATGCCACGAGGGGCACACCCCAAAAAAGCTACAGATGAGGCGATAGAAGCCTCAAAAAAATTAACAATTTGATAGAGAAAATACGTTTCCTTGTTTTGCCATTTATGGAGGATGCTGCAAAAATTCGGTTGTTTTTCATGGATGAAGCAAGCTTTGGAAGGATTAGCGAACCTTCGTATTGCTGGTGTCCTGACGGCGTTAGACCCACCGTCCCTTGTCACAGAGTTAGGGAATATGTTTATGCTTTTGGTGCAGTAGACCCCATCAACGGTGATGATTATTTTATTATTGCACCTAAGTGTAATACCGTATGGACAAGTGAATTTTTGAAAGCTCTATCCTCAGAGTTTCCTGATGATTTTTTGCTTGTTTGTACAGATTGTGCAAGTTGGCATAAGTCAAAAGACTTGAATATCCCTGACAATATGCACCTTCATTTTCTGCCGCCATACACTCCGGAAATGAACCCTGTTGAGCAAATTTGGAAAGAAGTTCGTAAAGATGGCTTCAAGAATGTCCTATTCAATTCATTGAATGATGTCATTGATAAACTTGCTCTCACCCTTAATTCATTTTCAAACGAGTTGGTTCAAAGCGTTTGTGCTAGAGAGTGGATCGTGTCAATGTTCCAGCGGAAATAGTATCAATCGGCTTGAAAAGCACAAGGATAATTATATGCTGTTCATTCGCAATTACGATGCGCCGTTTACCAACAACCAAGCAGAGCGTGATTTGCGCCATTGCAAGACGAAACAAAAGATTTACAGATGTTTCCGCAGCTGGCAGGGTGTTTTGGATTATTGTAAAATTCGTAGCCTATTAGGAACCGCTAAAAAACGCAGCGAAAATTTGTTGGATGCCTTGCCTTGCCTATGGACACAACACAGCACCGCTGGACAGTAACGACTTGGTCTCCCTGGAGGGCGGGATAAAATAAAAAGTGTTGACATGTGCCACCATAGGCGGTATCGTTATTGCAGGAGGTGAGCGAGTGGCAAGCGTAGATAAAATTGTAGCCAAGATGAAACGGCAACCCAACGGCATAAGCCCGGACGAAGCCGGAAAAGTTTTAAATCATTACGGCTACAGGTTCGACAGGCAAAACGGTTCACACAAAACTTATGTTAACAAAGATGGTGATATCCAAACAGTATCGAAAAAGCGACCAACAATAAAACCTGTCTATGTAAGACAAATACTTGACAAAATAGAGGGATAAAAAACCTCTACTTTGTATACGCTTGCTGAATAAAATATGGAAAATGTAAAGCATTATATGTCGTTGCCCTACACAACCATTATAGAAGCCATTAATGACGAAAGCGGATTCTATTATGTAGGCAGAATTATGGAGTTTGATGGTTGCATGGCTGACGGCGATACAAAAGTAGAAGCCTTGCAAAGCCTGCAAGAAGCAATGGAACTCTGGATTGAAACAAAACTCGCTAATGGCTTTGAAGTTCCGAAGCCTATACAGGGAACAAAAGCAACAGGCAAATTCACTTTAAGGCTTCCGAAATCCCTGCATCATAGATTGACAACAGAGGCCGGAAAAGAGGGGGTTTCCCTCAACCAATATGCATTATACAAACTGAGCCAGTAAACCGCCGCAAGGCGGTTTTACTATGCCGCAGAGGAGGTGATACTATTTCCTCTGGAACATTGACACAATCCAATCTCTAGCACAAACGCTTTGAACCAAC
>JAITUM010000144.1 GCA_031286305.1 Candidatus Fibrimonadaceae bacterium
CTAAGCTTGAATTGTCGCTAAATCTGTAGATTAAATTCGATTCTGATAAGTCTAATTTCTCACTTGAATTATTGTATATGCGCAAATGCAATTGCATTTCATTGCCGAATAAATTGTCGCTAGCTAAACGAGAATGAACCTCCACACCACCAAAAACAAAGGAAAAACTGATGAGCATTACCGCTAGAACTTTTATTCGCATAAATCCCCTTTAGAACAGATTCTAATCAAAATATAGTAAAATTTGGCGAGCTTGTCAACTGTTTTTATTTTTTTATTTTTTTTGTCATTTTTTACCATTTCCGCCATTATTTCAGGGCAAGAGAGGGTAGCGGAAAACGCGAAGCGGTTGCAGCGAGGGAGAAACCTCTCCCTACACATTTATATCTTCTAAACGCACAGAACCGACTTTGCTTATGCCTTTTAGCTCTTGCGTTACCCCGTAAAGCCTGTCGGAGGCGGCCATTGTTCTTTTGTTATGGGTGATAACGACAAACTGAGTTTGGTGACTAAAACGACGCAAAAGACCCATGAAACGCCCTATATTGGCGTCGTCCAAAGGACCGTCAATTTCGTCTAATATACAATAGGGAGAAGGCTTTACCATGTAAAGAGCAAAAAGCAGGGCAGTGGCGGTCAAAGCACGCTCCCCGCCGGATAAAGCCCTGACACCTCGCATTTTTTTACCGGTTGGACGGGCGTTTATCTCAATCTCCGCTTCCAAAGGATCTAAGTCGCTTTGCATAGCGAGCAAGGCTTCGCCGCCCGGCATTAAACTGGCAAAAACATCCTGGTAGTTCCTTTGAATTTTGCGGAAAGTATCTAAAAAACGGTCTCTTGCCACCTGATCCAACCTCTCTATTGCCGTAGACAACGAGTCTTTGGCCTTGCTCAAGTCATTATATTGGGCTTCTATTGAGAGCATTCTTTCACGCTCCGTTTCAAAATCCTCAGCGGCGGTGGCATTAATCGGGCCTATGGCTTTTATTTTTTCCCGCAAATCGTGCATTTCAACATTGGCTTCACGCTCGTCTACGGACACAGGAGTAAAATTCTGCTCTGCAGGTTCTTTTTCCAAATCAAATTCATGCTCCTGAAAAACACGCTCCCTCATTCTGTCTAAAGATGTTGTGGAGGCCTGTATGGAAAGTTCCAGCTCATGAGTGCCCCTCTCCTTTTCTCGCAGGGAATGATTTATTGCCCTCACCTCGCTTCGCCATTCTTCTATATCGCCACCCATAACGCTATACTTCTCTTTGGCAATATCTCGCAAGTCCTCTTTTTTCGCCAAAAATTCTTGCTGGTTCTCTATCTGAACGGCTTTGTCTTCAAGCTCTTTTTGCAAAGAATTTGCCTTGCCGCTTATCCCCATAAGCTCTTCGCTGCGCAAAGCAAGAACATTGTTGAGGTTTTGAATTTTTTCCTTGATGGAGCGTGTGCGATTTTCTTTTTCAACAAGCTGGTTAAGCAACTGCTCCTGTTCCCTAAGTTCGGTGTCTATGCGCTCAAAATCTTGTTCGACCTTTTTAAGCTCGGTCGCTGCGATGTTCAACTCCGCATTTGAATCTTTGGAGTTTTTCAGTTCTTGCAAGCGTTTTTCAAAGTCTGAAATGTTTTGTTCAATTTTTTCTTTTTGAACCCTGAGCGCAGAAATTCCGGCCTTGGCTATTTCTACCTCAGAATTTACTTTTATCGCGGCGGCATCTGCACCTTGTTTCTCTTCTGCAAGGTTTGCTATCAAAATATTCGTTTCTTGCAGCTTTTCTTTTGTTGCCGCTATTTGGGAATTTATTGAAT
Source organism: Candidatus Fibrimonadaceae bacterium (assembly GCA_031286305.1). Lineage (GTDB taxonomy): Bacteria > Fibrobacterota > Fibrobacteria > Fibrobacterales > Fibrobacteraceae > Fibrimonas. Next base: position 1,798 of record JAITUM010000144.1, read on the forward strand.
CTGCTTTCTCGCTTTCCTCTTCTAAGTTCACTTTTAAAATATTCAGTTTATCGGCGGCGGCTGTTAGGTAGTCAATGAACTCGCAGTTCTCTGTGCAAGACCGCAAGCGGTTAACGCGAGACATGGATTCTATTTTCTTGTTTGTCAAAGACTCCAGGCTTTCGTTCAAATCTTCTTTTTCATTTGCCAGAACGCTTTGCCTTTCCTGCAAAATTTCCGACTTGTTTTTATTTTCGTTAAGCTCGTTTTCCTTGTTTTTTTTGAGCGATTCTAAATCTTCAATTTGAGAGTCTAAATTCTGAATTTCCTTTGAGGCTTGAGAAATTCGCTCGCCCAGCATTTCCATTTCGGCATCGGCGCGTTGCCAAAAACCTTTGAGTTTGCTCTCTTCTTGAACAAACTGCAGTCTCTTGTTAGAAAGCTCTCTGTGGCTTATGCGTAGTTGCTCCACTCGCTCTCTTGTATCTTGCAAAACCGACTCGCTTTCCAAGCTTTTCAATTCATCGCTCAGCGCCAAAATTCCGCTTTCGCTTTCGCTTATATCACGCTCGCAGCGCGCTTTATTTTCTTCGAGTTCTTTTTCTCTGTTTTGCAGATAGATATAGGCTTCGTTCAGTTTTGCAATTTCTTCTTTTGCATAAGAGACCTGTCTTTCGCATTCTCTTAAATTCTCTTCGTCATCGGATATTAAGAGTCGTTTTTCTTCTATTTTGGTTTCTAGTTCCGTTAATCTTGTTTGGAAGGTTTTTAACTCCAATTCGCTTTTTGCCCTTGTTGATGAGAAGGCATGCAAAGAGGTTTTGCTTTCCATGTATTTGCCGAGGCTAATTGAAACATCAAGTTCTTTCAGGCGATTTTTTAATTTGCGAAGCTCCTGTGCGCGTGCCAGCATTCTTTCTTGCTGCCTGAACTGATTTTTTGCATATTGCAAATCTATCGCTATGCGATCCATGTCTGTTTGCACTCTTTCGAGTTGCGAAACGGCGTCTCTTCTCTGTTTTTTATACTTGCTGACCCCTGCGGCTTCTTCAAAGATAGAGCGGCGTTCATCTGCTCTGTCTGAGAGCAGTCCATCTACCATTCTTTGATCCATTTGCGAATATGAGTTTGCGCCCATGCCGGTGTCTGCAAAGAGATTTCTTATGTCTGCAAGTCTGCATTCCTGGTTGTTTATAAGGTATTCGGAGTCTCCATTGCCAAATGCTCTGCGTGTTATCATCACTTCGGTATATTCGGATGGCAAGAGTCCGCGGTCGTTTTCAATTATGAGCGAAACTTCTGCCATGTTCATGGCCGGTCTTTCTTCTGTTCCGGAAAAAATGACTCCTTGCATTTTATCCATTCTGAGCAATCCGGCGCGTTGTTCTCCCATAACCCATCGTATTGCATCTACTATATTCGATTTGCCGCATCCGTTAGGTCCAACTATGGCTGTTAGCCCATTTCCTTCAAATAGGATTTCCACCTTTTGCGCAAAGGATTTAAAACCATAGATTTTCAGCTTCTGTATTCTCACGGAGCAGGTAATATAGTAATTAACTCAATGTTTGGGTATGGGTATGGGGTATAGGGTATAGGATATAGGCAACGCAAAAATCATTGTTTTTAAGCAACTCCCTTCCCGCTGAACATTTCGCTGGTGAACATCCGCAGGATGGTTAATTTAGCCGTTATTTTTAAATAAACCCACTCCCTACTCCCTATTCCCTACTCCCAAGCGGAGAAATCAGAGTAAATCAGCATTTACTATAGTAAATACTTTCACGGAGTTTTTTAATTAACGCTTTTTTCTTTCTGTCGGAGGCTTTTCCCAAAATTGCATTTTGAAGAATCATTAAGTCGGGACGACCGGCTTTAGACTTTGCTTTTTTTTCATATAAATGCCATCGTAGCTGAAAATCTATATTTTGTTCCGGGTCTGCTTGCACGCAGTTATACCACCAATTCTCAGGGTCAAGCATCAAGTATAATTCTGCAATCACATCAAGGAGCAATATAATTCTTATAACATTGCTAAAGTTTTCCTGCGCATCAATAACGCCTTCCAATTTGTGCAGGGTTAAATTTCTGTTAAAAGTTTCCTTGAATTTTTTTTTATTATACTCTTCAAATCCCATGTATAACGTTCTAAAACCATGTTTTAAATATCGAATATATTCGCTTGTTATGTGCGCTCTTTCATCATTATAAGGTCCAATATTTTTTCGAGAATATTTACCAAAAGTATAATAAAAATTATGAAAACTTTTCAAAGACAAATTCGCTTCCAAATCCATCCATTTTCTAAGACTTGCTTCAACAACGGGCAATAGAGTCAAATATGCGCCAACCCATTCTGTTACCATGGAAGAAAAAATTCCATGTTCCAGAACCGGTATATACGGCTCAAATATTTTCGCTTTTCTATAACGAAATTCCATTTGATACGCTCGTTGCTGTGGAGAAATAATAGCGCGAGTGATATCGCCAATAAAAGGTTTCTTTTTCTCCATTTTCTTATAAATTTTTCCAATAAACTTCTCTGTAATGCAATGTCTATACGGAGGAATGCAAAGAATATCTTTCCTCAACTCAGAATTAATTTCATACATGCTTATCCACATATATATTGTGCCCGGCAAAGTTTCATGTGATAAATATAGCAAATGCATTTTCTACTAGTGATCAATGATTAACTCCATGTTTGGGTATGGGGTATAGGGTATGGGCGCAATGCAAAAAGCGTTGTTTTTTAGCAACTCCCTTCCCGCTGGACATTTCGCTGGTGAACATCCGCAGGATGGTTAATTTAGCCGTTTTTTGTGCAGTTCCCCATACCCTATACCCCATACCCCATACCCAAGCGACTAAATCAGCGTTTTCTATATTACTCCCATGGAACTTACCCCTTTAGATATTCGTAATCAGAAGTTTACGGCAAAGAAACTTGGCGGTCTTGATGCAGACGAAGTGCAGGCCTTTTTGGGCCAGGTTGCAACTTCCTTTGAAGATTTGCTGGTAGAGCGGGCAGATTTGCTCAAAACCATAAACAATGACAAAAAAACCGTTGAAGACTATCGCAGGCTGGAAAAAAGCCTTACCGATGCCGTATATACAATGCAGAGAGCATTGGATGAAATAAAAGCAAAGGCGTATCAAGAAGCAGACTTGATTGTTGCAGAAGCAAAAATGCGCGCCGAAAAAGAAGTTGAAGTCATAAGAAACCAGGCAAATGATTTGCATTTGGAAATAGACCGCTTAAAACAGATGCGAGTGGGATATTTTGTGAAACTTCGCAATTTGATGAGAACTCAAGAAGAACTACTCAATAGTATGGAAAATGAATAGCATATTTTATTTTTTCTTGGCTCTTGCCTTTTTAATCTCTTGCGCTCCCAAACCGCAGTTGCTTACAGAAATATCGGAAACTGCAAAAATTGCAGAAAAAACTGATGTTGCAAAAAAACTCGAACAGGCAGAGGTAGCGGGTAGCAGCGTGGAGCTGGACGCTTCTTGGGGGCTTTCTGACTCTGTGGAAACGGTAATTGGAAAAGAGCAGATAAAGGAGTTTTCCTTGCAAGCTCTTGGTTATGAATGGAGAACCACAGACACACTTTGGCGCAATTGGGAAAGCATTGCAAAAATTAATCAAGATGCAGATTTGGTGTTGGTTAATGCAAGCGAAGATCTTGGCTTTTTTATTTACAGCGCATTGATAGATATGAATTTTTTGAATGCAGAAGACGTGTTCAAAGCTATGCTGATGAGGCATGGCATTTCTAATACGGAAAATTTAAAAATAAAAAGAAAAAACAGCGATGGCAATATTATTTGGGATTTTGACATTGTATATGTGACAAGCGGTTATGATTTTAATTACAAAGGAAAATTCTTTTTTGGGAATGGTCGTGCGATTATGGCAATTTCATGGACTCAAGGTGTTTTGTACAACAAGTTCAAAAGAGAAATGGAGCGTGCGGTAAATGGGATTAAGCTGGAAAAAACATTTGATAAAAATGCAAAGCAAAAATACAGCGCAAGACTTGTGAATCAAATAGGGCTTTTGCGGTTGCTGGAAAATAAACCCATAGAAGCTCTCAGTTATTTTGAACGCGCTAATTCAATGGACAAAAGCGATACGCTCTATCTGATGAATTGTGGTTTTGTTTATCAACTCAGACATTTATATGGGCCGGGAATTTCCCATTTTGAATCGCAGATGGACTTGGTAAAGCAAAGCGGTCTCTTGCTTTATATTTTAAGTTCAATGCACAAATCGCTTTACAATTTTAGAAAAACAAAGGAATATGCAGAACTTGCTTTAGAAAGAATACCGCTAGATGAAGAAAGTACTGTTAATTTAAGCGATGCTTTGTGGGGTCTTGGTATGCGCGCAGCTTCTATGGAGGTTGTGCAAGAACTTTACGAAAAGCGGCCAACGGAAAGGCTTGGCGTTTATGTGGCAAAAACTCTTATGGGCTTGCACCGCTATAGCGAGGCTGTGGATTTGTTACTGGATGTAAAAAGGCAATTCGGCGTAAGCACCGGTTTGGCTTTGGCTTGCACAGAAGCTCTATTCTTTTTAAATCGTTTTGAAGAGGCTCTCACCATTAGCGAAGAAGCTATTCAAAAAGACAGAAGAAACGCAGACTTGCTTTTGGCAAAGGGAAAGAGTCAATTTTATTTGCGAAACTATAAAAACGCAGAGCAAACTTTTAATCAGGTTCTTGCTATCAACAACGAAAAAGATGAAGCGAGAAGTTATCTTTCTGCTACAAGAGCGTTCTTGGGCAAAGCGGATATGAGAGCCATTCAAAAAACAATAGAGCCGGCAGACCCAAGACCGGCAAATTTAAGAGCATTGATTGTTGATACCTTGAACAAGGAATACCCTGTTATAGCGCACCATCTGTTAGAAACTGTGAAAGTTACACCGGGGCAGCCTTGGGTCACTACCGACCAAAGATTATTGCAAGTTATGAATTCAAGCGGAATTCAATTGCTCAGTGAATTCAAAGTGGATTTTTTGCCGGGCATGGACAGGGTTCATGTAAACGCTCTTGATGTTTATGATTCCACTTTTAAACTCAAATATTCCTGGAATCCCAGAACAGGTTATATAACATACGCCACAGCAAATGCTCGTGAGAATGAGCCGCAAACTGTGCACTTGCCATTGCAGCTTTCGCTCGGAGATTTTATTTACTATCAGGTGAGCCGCACCGCCATAAAAGCAGATGGTTCCATCCCTTATACCCATTACAAAGCAAGCAGAGAATATCCGGTTGGAGTGAGTACATTCAGGATTTACGCAGATACAACGAAAATTTTATTTGATGAATACGGTGATTTGGAGAGAAGAGGATTTTCCGGCGGAATAGAGTGGAAGGCAGAAAATCCGGTTGTTATACATAAAGAACCTTATATGCCTTCTTATAAAGATTTGGGAAGCGGTGTGGTGCTTGCCGCCAGATTATTATGGAGCGAGGTTGGCGAACAATATCATAATTTGATTAGGCATCAATACAGAAATTCTGTTCCTGTTAGGGAGCAGGCTTTTGAGGTTGCCGGTACAAAAAATAAATTGAATGCCATTTATGCGATTTCCGATTGGGTGCGTAGAAATATAAAATTTACTCCCAGAGGTTTTGGCGGGCATTCTTTAATTCCCAAACCGGCTCTTGCAACGCTTCAAGAAAAACAGGGAGATTGCAAAGACCAAAGCTTATTGCTTCAAGAAATGCTTGCTGCTATAGGGGTTAAAAGCCATTTGGCGCTGATACATTTGGAAGAGGCCGGTAGCGAGGCTTTGTCTTCTATCCAGCAATTCAACCATCAAATTTTATATGTGCCTGCCACAAAAGATAATCCGGAGCTTTGGATAGACCCAAGTGATAAAACCAGCAACCGTCGCCTTATCCCTTTGAATTTGGAGGGCAGGGTTGCGCTTGTGATAAATGGAGATTCCAGTTATTCTGCGCTCACGCCGATTTTAGAAATAAACCAAGAGCATGAGGCCTTTTTGTATCATCGTTTGCGTTTAGATGAAAACGGCATTGGGCATTTTAGGGATAGTCTTGTTTTCACGGGTAAGTTTGCAAGCGTAATAAGAAACGAACTTTTGCAACGTGATTCAAAGGAGCAGCATGAATATTTTTCAAAATGGCTTTCGCAAAGTTTGGAGTCTGCAAAACTTGTGCTGTTCACTCCGCAGAATGTAGAAGATTTTTCAAAACCTTTGATACTGCAGATGGTATATAATTCGCCGCAGTTTAGCCCATACCCTGCGCTTTGGGAGCGTTCTTTGATGCGCTTGCCGCCGGCAAAAGAGCGTCGCCATCCAATTCGTATTCCACATGAAACCAAATTTCATTACTTGCTTTCTGTTAGCGCAGCAAATGGCAGAGTCACTTTGGAACCTGAAACAGAAAGGCCGAGAAATGTGTTTGTTGAAATGAAAATTTTGGATGGAGGCAGAAAATGCACAGCCAATGTTTGCAATTTGAGTTTGGAATGGGTAGCGGATGCCGTTTTTGCAGACCCCAGCGAATATGAGAATATAAAGCAGGAATGGGACGCCGCACTTAGAATGGCAAGCCCAAGGGTGAGAGTTGAAAACTGAGAAACTCTACCTAAAGCTCAACAAGCCTTTTGGTTATGAATGCAGTCACAAACCCACGAGCCATGAGTCTGTATTTGCATTGTTTCCGCCGGAACTCATTAGAAAAGGTTTACAATGCGCAGGTCGCTTAGACCACGATACAACCGGTTTGCTTTTGCTCTCAAACGATGGGCAATTCATACACAAAATTGAGCACCCGAAAAAGGGGGTTGCAAAGACTTATGTAGCAACGCTTGCTGAGCCTTTGACCGAAAAAATGCAAAAAGAACTTTTAGCCGGTGTTCAGCTTCGCAATGAAAGGCGCCCTAGTGTGGCACTGGAATTAACGCTCATAACCGCTAATATAGCAGAAATCACAATAAAAGGCGGAGTTTATCACCAAGTTAAGAGAATGTTCGCCGCTGTGGGGAACAAGGTCACCGCTTTGCACAGAAGCAAGATAGGCGAGCACGAACTGGGAGATTTGAAAGAAGGGGAGTGGGATTCTCTAAAAATTTCTACCTTAGCCACGTGCAACTCTCCTCCATTTCGAGCCTTAAGCCAAAAAGCGTAGCCGCATTAAAAGGAATCGGCATAGACACGCCTTGGGACTTGTTGCAGCATATACCCAGAAAATGGCTGGACGAAAGTCAAATAACAAAGATTAAAGACCTTGTTGAAGGCGAATGGGTGGTTGTGGAAGGAGATATTGTAAAAGCAGAATCCGGATATGGCAACAGACCTTTTCGTGTGGTTCTGCAAGATGATAGCGGAAGTATTGAGATGGTTTTTTTTCAAAAAACTTACTGGCAATCAAGTTTGAAAGTAGGAATGCGCAAGGTTGCCATAGGCAAAGTGAGTGTTAATGAATATAAATATCGTCGCACAATGCAGCTGGCTCATCCTAAAATAAAAGGAGAGGAAAAATATGTAAGCAGCATAAGACCTATTTATTCCGAAAGGGCAGGTTTGAAGAGCGAGTTTTTTGAAAAGCACATAAAAAATCTTTTGCAAAAAGATTTAAGGCTGATTCTAGAACCCGATGAACATGTTTGCCCCCCTGAATTATTGTCGTTTTTGGGCTTGCGCCAAATTATGGAAATCTTTAACAGCTTGCACTCACCGCAAACCATAGAAGAAGCCTACATTGCAAAAAGAGAAAATAAAATTTTAGAACTTTTGCCCTTTTGTTTGAGAATGGCCAGAAGGCGCAAACTGCTTGCAGATTCCGGAATTTTAAGGAAATTAGATTTGCAAAAAATGGATTTTGTAAAAAATGATTTGCCGTTTTCTTTAACAACAGGGCAAGAGCAGGTTTTAGAGCAGATGAAGAATGTTGAAAGCGGACGTCAGTTTCATGCGCTTTTGCAGGGTGATGTTGGCAGTGGAAAAACCGTAATTGCAATGCTTGTTATGATTGGAATTTGCGGAGCAGGGGAGCAGGCGGCTTGTATGGTTCCTACCGATATTTTGGCAAGGCAACATTTTTCAAGCATGGGGAAGTTTTTTGAGAGCGTTGGTTTAAAGCTAGCTTTGCTTGTGGGGGCACTGGGAGCGGCAGAGCGTAGAGAGGTTTTGGCTGGATTAAAGAGCGGAGAAATTAACGCAGTTGTTGGAACTCATGCCTTATTTTCCAAAGATGTAGAATTTAGCAATTTGGGTTTTGTGGTTATTGATGAACAACATCGCTTTGGGGTGCGGCAAAGAGAGGCAATGCTTGCAAAGGGCAACAAACCGGACTTGTTGGTTATGAGCGCAACGCCTATTCCCCGTAGCTTGGCAATGACTTTTTATGGAGATTTGGAAGCCATAGTTTTGAGCGAAAAACCGCCCGGGAGAAAATCTATTATAACAAAACTTGTTGGCAACGAAAAACGCGAAGATATGAAAAAATATCTTTACAAAGAATCGCTTACTGATAATCGTTGCTATTGGGTTGTGAGCAGGGTTCAAGAAGATGAGCTTGGCGAGGCTAGAAGTGTTAGCGATGTTTACGAAGAATTGAAAGAGTTTAGGAGTGATTGGAAAATTGCCGTTGTTCATGGGCAAATGCCGGAAACGGAGCGAGATGCAAATTTAAATGCTTTTGCAAGGGGCGAAATTTCTTTGCTTGTTTGCACAACGGTTGTAGAAGTTGGCGTTAATGTTCCGGAAGCAAACTTGATAGTAATAGACAGACCCGAAAGTTTTGGCCTTGCACAGTTGCATCAGTTGCGTGGCAGGGTGGGGCGTGGCAGTGCGCAGGCCTGGTGTTTTTTGATGTGCAACAGCGATAATGCGGCTTTTGAGCGTTTATCGGAATTTTCAAAAACCGAAGATGGTTTTGAAATTGCAGAAATGGATTTACAGAATAGAGGTGCCGGGAACCTGGAAGGCTCCGAGCAGAGCGGTGCTTGGGTTTTGCGTTCATTTGATTGGGTTCAAGACAAACCTCTCATTGAGAAAACCATAAATACCGCAAACCAAATTTTAAATAACCAACCGAATTTTTCGCCGGAAGTCCAGCAAAAAATTCAGAATTGGTATAATGATAAAAAGTTTGAGAAAATAGAAGATGGCGTTCATTGAAATTTGCAATTAGGAAAATCGCTCTTCAGCTTTTTCCCAATTTGCTATATTCCACCACGCTTTTATCCAATCTGCGCGGAGGTTTTTATATTTCAAATAGTAAGCGTGCTCCCAAACGTCAATTACTATTATAGGCTCAAAGCCCAAACTAATCGGGCTAACTTGGTCGTGGGTATCAATTATTTCTAATTCGCCCGCTTTATTTTTCACAAGCCAGGTCCAACCGGAACCAAAGTGCGCCATTGCGCACGCTGAAAACGCTTCGGCAAATGCCTCAAAGTTCCCCCACTTTGCGTCTATTGCTTTTGCTAATTCACCAACGGCCTTGCCTGCACCCTTGGGTCTAAGTGATTCCCAAAACAAGCAATGGTTATGATAGCCGCCGCCGTGATTCCTTAAAGCCGCCTGTAGCGGCTTTGGAGCAAGCTCTAGACTGGTTAAAATCTCAATGATGCTTTTACCTTGCCACCCTGCCGCTTCAACAGCTTTGTTAAAGTTTGCTGTATAGGCTGCATGGTGTTTCGAGTAGTGAATTTCTACCGTGGCAGCATCGTAATGGGGTTCAAGCTCGTTGAACCCATAAGGCAATTCAGGTAATACGAATAACATTGAGGAAATATAGTAAATACTGATTTACTCGCTTGGGATTAGGGATTGGGGATTAGGGATTAGATTGGCTCAGAAAAAACGGTTAAATCTGCTTAAAAACAGTGGTTTTTGCAAAATCCAATCCC
>JAITUM010000146.1 GCA_031286305.1 Candidatus Fibrimonadaceae bacterium
ATTTTGTAGCTCTTCTGCCAATTCGGTATGCAGAAAAGTGCTCACGCCAATGGGATTATTGATGGCTTTAAGCGAAAATTCCACCTTGTAATTGTTTTTATTTTTGCAATGCTACATGCGAATGGTAGGATTGTCATGAATGTCTTTAACCAATTCATTGATTGCTGTAATGTAAAAGTTTAATTTTCCGACAAACTCGGGTTCAAATTCCTTGGTTTTCAACTCAATAATCATGTAGCATTTCAGCCGAGTGTGATAAAACAGCAACTCAATTCTATAGTCGCTATCTCCAATTTTGAGCAAAAATTGCCGCCCCATATAGGCAAACCCAATGCCTAATTCGGGTAAAAACTGCGAAATATGCTGTACCAACGCTTTTTCAATATCAGTTTCTTTTGCTTTTTCCGATAGGCACAAAAAATCGAAGTTGTATGGGTCTTTCATAATTTCATTTGCCAAATCGCTTTGCGGTTCGGGCAAAGTATGGTTAAAATTTGTGATGGCTTTTCCTTGTCTTGCGTAAAGATTAGTTTCTATTTGATATTCAAGAACCGCTCGGCTCCAACTGTTCTCAATGATTTTGTTTATATAAAAAAGAGCTTGCTTTATGTCTTTTACTTTTTTCAATAACAAAACATGATGCCCCCAGGGAACTAATGTCATTTGCAGAACAGGCTGTTTGGCAATTTGCGGAACAACCTGTTCCGCAAATGATGAGTAAAACCTGTAAAACTTTCTCATATGAATCAGGTTATCTTTTGAAAACCCCGCCATTTCAGGGAATTCCTTTTTCAAATCCTTGCTTAGTTGCTCTATAAAGCCGCTACCCCACTTGGTTTTTTCTTGTTTTTCAACAATTTGCCTGCCCAAGTCCCAGTAAAGCATAATCATTTGGCTATTAACCGAAAGAGCAGCTTTTATCTGCCCCGTTTTGATTTGCTGTTTCAAATCACGCAACCAATTGCGGTATTCCGAAAGTTTTACAACCTCAGTCATATTTTTCTCCTATCTAAGGGTTTCTAATCTCCACACCCCCACATATCCTGTGTGACCGGCGGGGTAACTTCCTCGCAAATGCCCAACGGCTGTAGAAAAATGCTTTGCGCTCAAAGCAAAACCAAAACCGAGCGTTGGTCCCGGATATGCAAAGGAATTGTAAATGCCAAAATAACCCAAAGCGATCTGCTGATAAATGCGAAAATTTATGCCTCTCTCCTCATTTATCGGCTTTTGAACACCAAAAGCATAAAGAGAACTAAAACTTATTTCACAAGATAAAAGCAAAGAGAAATGCGCAGGTGTTTCTGAGGTCAAATAAGTTTTTTGCAAAACGGAAACCTGTGCCCAATCCTTGTAAAGCAAATCCGCACCAGCGGAAATTTTATGCTCCTGCCAAGAACCATTTTCCGGAACCCAAGAAACCCTCGCCGTTTCGCTAACCCTCATGGATAAAAAATTAAAAGCTTTATAAGCAATGCTACCGGAAAATTCAAGCTCTCTGTAAATAGAATCCAAAACAGCACTGCCAAAACCTGCCGCAGTTAAAAAACGCCCATCGCTCCACATAACATCCATTTTGCCATTATGAAAACCTTCAAAAGGCTCGGCATAACGAAACGCAACAAGGCTTGCCTTTTCAATTCTCCAGCTTTCCTCCTCGCTCCAAATCGCAGGATTATTTATAGAAGGAAGCGACAGCGCATAACACTTAAGGGCGAACAATAAAAGCAGCCGTTTCATTTATCCCCTCTCCTTGCAAAATAATAAAACATGGCCCATTTTGGCAACGCCGCCACTCAGGAATCGTAATCCACGAAGAATTCAAATCTTGAACACCTATAGTTTTTCTCACAATGCCGACACCGGCCCTGTCTATCAACCTAAGCTCAACCGGTATTTCGGAATTAATGCGCACCCTTAGCATTGAACCCTTTTTTGAACGCACCAAAATCCGTTCCGATAATTGCAAAACCTTTTGATTTGAAACTCTAGGCACAAACCCCGGGCTTATGCTCTCCGTGCTTGGGCATTTTATTGGCCTATTAACCGCTTTGCCCCACATCACCGAATCCAGCTTTATGCCATTATAACAAAGCCGCAAAGTATCTGACGAATTCCTCAAAGTCGCTATGGGTATCTGGTAAATCGGAATTTCACCGGTCTGCAAAAAAGCTCTCAAATCCGTGCTGTCTTTTGTAATCAAAATAGAGCTTCTGCCCTTAATTGAATCTGTAGTTTTGATAGGAGCTCGTTTGCAATCCGAAATGCCGTCCAAAGGAAAACTCAAAACCGTGCGGTTAGTAACCTCAAACCACTCCGGAATTCCCTCTTGCGGGCAAGGCGCTACTTCAGAAATATAAAGCGGAATTTCCCCATAAAAAGAAATCAGTGAGTCTAAACTTAAGGCGTTGTCCAAAGTTTTACTAGTCAATATCCATTGACCGCTGGTTGTATCTTTTCTTATTAGCATTCCGGGTTTTGGCACAGGCAAATATGCAGTGTCTCTGCACATACCCGCACTCAAATTCCACACCGTTGCGCGAGTGTTCGGAAGCAACGAGCTTGTGAGCGGCAAGCAAAGCAAGCCGTTTTTAACAGGGCAAGCTCCGGGTGCGCCTCTATGCAAAAGGAGTTCCGTGAAAAAAGAATCCGGCGGAACATAAACAGAAAAAACCTTGTTGTTATCCATTTGCAAATAAATGGTATCCCAAGGAGTAACGGAACTTTCCCATTTCACCACTAGATATTCACCTTCTCTATCAGGCACATCCACCGGGTGCGGGAGAAATTCATAAAAATACGGACACTCAGGCAACAAAGCCAAAGCAAAAAGCAGGGCCTTCATGCAAACCTCGCTCACAAGCTAGTATCAACCAATGATTAATCCATTGCTTTGGGACATGTCCCAAGCCATTTAATCAGCGTTCTTAACAGCTTGCTTTTCGGAACTTATTCTACGGAATATTGATCCGGAAGTATATAATAAATTGGATTCACAGGAACATTGTTGGCCCATACCTCGTAGTGAAGATGGTTGCCTGTTGTGCGACCTGTGTTTCCGATATAACCTATGACATCGAACCTTGAAACCATTTGCCCTTCTTTAACGAAAGGCATTACCATGTGACCATAGCGTGTTACGATGCCGTTGCCGTGGTCTATTGCAACATACCTTCCCATTGTCTCACTGCTGGCAACGGTTTCAACCCTGCCGTTTGCGGTTGCGCGAATGGGTGTCCATCTTGGTGCGGTTATGTCTATGCCCTGATGCATTTTGCCCACTTCTCCGGTTACGGGATGGGTGCGAATGCCAAAGTGAGAGCTTAAAAAACCGTAAGCCGGCCAAACCGAAGGTGTATGTTGCAAGTTTCCGTGCAAACTCTCAATAAAGAACTGCAGCCTCAAGTAGGAATTATTTGCCCTCTCTATCTTTGCCTCTACTCTATCGAACCTGTTAGACACGTTGTTTTTCAGTTTTTTCATTGGCACCACAGACCATACAAGCGCGCTATCCGGAAAAGTTGCGCCTCCAACGCCCATCTTTCGCATGCTGGTATCCGGCACTGCAAGCCCGAATTTTGCATGCAGCAAGTCTTCGTTGCCATAAGACCTGGCTATCTTAGCATCCACGGAATCCACTTTTGAATTTAGACCTTGAAACCTAGAATAAAGCTGTATTCTCTGTTCTTGGGCTGTTTCCACAAAATGTTGGTGAGTCCAGTATGCCAGCACGTTCAGCACAAGAATAAGCAGAGCCAGCTGTACCAGCCGCTTAGACGCGTTGATAACAAACAACAGGACTCTGGGAAACTTCAACTGTATTGAAACAGGAGAACCTTCCAAGCTAATATGTGCATGCACTAACTTCATAAAACTGAGAGGGTTAATATAGAAAATATAGAAAATGGCGGTTAGAACTTAGAGCTTGCAGTGGAGGCTCTTTTACAGAGCAAAACCGCCACCTAATTCAAATACAATGCCTTGGTTGAATTTTGGGTCTATGCTGCCGCCAAAATAATATTTTGCATTTGTGTAAGCGGCAATAGGAATAAGCGGCAACTTAAAGCGAGCTCCGACTATAGCATGACCGCCAATGCCGGTCTTATAATCCGCATTTTTCAACGCATTTGAAAGCTCTTTGCTTATCATCTTTGAATAATCTGCATTTGGGTCTGCATTTGGGTCTTGGCTTGATAAGAAAATATTCACCAAAGCCGGCTCCATGCTTTTGATAAACTTTTTATCTACCAAAGGGATGCTTGCCATGTAGCTAATGCCTAAACCTGCATAAGGACGCACAATAACCAAATCAAAGGGATAAGTTACTGACAAATCTCCAGAGAATAACCCATAGATAGGGCTTGCCCTGTCAATGACCATATTATAGGGAGCGTCTGGAGAATATTCGAGGTATATTGGGTCATCAAACATAGGAACCACTAAATATGGCGTATATCCGGTAGCAGCTACATTAAAGGTACCTTCCACATCAATAAAAGGCAAAATATCTAGCCAGAGCTTGAAGCCCAAGCCCTGTAATGTGCTAACTTCCTTACGGTGCAATTCTATATCCATAGATTGAGGGCCTACAGACACCGGAAATTTCTCAACTTCACCTTTTAAGGTGCCGAGATTGGTTACATAGTGTGCACCTATGCCGATTATGGCAAAGGCTTGGGTAGCGAAAAGAGCAAAAACTGCGAAAAGAAACTTTTTCATAAAACTTCCCTTGAAATTGTGGTTAAAAATAATATAGTAAATGCTGATTTACTCGCTTGGGATTAGGGATTGGGGATTAGGGATTAGATTGGCTCAGAAAAAACGGTTAAATCTGCTTAAAAACAGTGGTTTTTGCAAAATCCAATCCC
>JAITUM010000064.1 GCA_031286305.1 Candidatus Fibrimonadaceae bacterium
GAAATACTAGAAAGCCAGCAGCAACTGATAATAAAGTTAAATAAAACAATGGCTAATTTTTATCTTGATACAGCACCTGCTAGGCTGGCGTACTTTGATATTGAATTAAGTGAAGGAAAAATTACAGAAGAGGAGGCGAGAAAAGGGCGTGAAGCTATACACAAAGAAAGGGATTGGGCAGAGCTTGTTTTGGCTGCTACAAGTTTTTCGGAAAATTCTATATTAATGGAAAATTCGCCTAATATTAGGCAGGGAAAATAGGAAGACAAAAAATGAATGAGTTGCTGAAACAGGTAAGTTTGATATGCGAGAAATATGATAAGATTGCTGAAATTACAGGCGAGGATTTTAACATATTCCAGACACTCAATTTGCAATATACCGAATGGAGCCATTCAAAAATTATTGCAGAATTTCTAAACCCTAAAGGTTTGCGTGGCGTGAAAGATGAATTTTTAAAATTATTTTTAGACAAAATTGTAGAAGTTAGCAGTAATATTGAAAAACTTGAGGACGAAGAAGCTCAAAAAAATAGAGATGATAGAATTCAAAAACTTAAAGACTATATTCAAAATCAAGAATTTAAAAGTGAAAGAGTAGAAACGGAAAAAACAACAAATTCTGGCAGAGTAGATATTGTTATTGGCAAGCAAATAGTTATAGAAAATAAAATTTATGCTGAAGACCAAAACGAACAACTTGCAAGATATAGAAAAGATTACCCCGAAGCAATAATAATTTATTTGACTTTGGACGGACGCGAGCCGCAGGCTTATAGTACAAGCGGAGATAAAAATTCTTATGACATATTATTGTCATATAAAGATGATATTATAGATTGGCTTGAGCAATGCTTGGAAAAATCCGTGAATTTTTCATATTTGCGAGAAACAATTGCTCAATATCTAAATCTTTTAAAATTTCTAACAGGACAATCAAGGAGGAAAGAAATATCTGATGAGATAATACAGGCTATAATGGAAAGCCCGAAAAATGTAGAATCCGCATTTGCGATTGCAGATAAAGCTGACAAAATTAAAGAGCAAATTATATTTGAGAAATTTATTCCTGCTATGAGAGAATTGGCAAAAACTCATGGCTTAGAATTAAGCTTCAACGAGTACTTTCATAAATGGTGGAAGATTTCTTTAGTAAATAAAGAACTACAAGATAATTGTATTCGTATTTGTTTTGAATTTGAAGATTCTAGATTAAGAAAATTTATCTATGGTTTTGCTATTGGAGCTGAAGTACATGATATACAAGAAAAAGCTCAAGAGACTTATGATGAAAAAAATCTTTTGAGAGACTATATTAAGGCAATGGGTAAAAATAAGCAGCGTCCGTATTGGTTTCATCGCAAGGAGCTATATCCTGTATTAGATGGAAAGTTATTAGCAGGTTTATTTTCTGAAGAATCTGAAGTAATAAAAAACTGTGGTAAAAAAATAGAAGAATTGCTTGATATGATAAAAGATTTCGAAGGCTAAAGACTTTTTGCCACACCCACCCTCACCAAGCCCTTCTATCTTTACAACTTTACAGGAATAAATCCCAAAAAAACTTTCTGCCTTCCCCCTTATGCGCACAACAAACACGTTAATATTTTTTCTCTGTAGCTTCCGGCTTTTTAGTAGCATTACTCGTTTTTATAAAATATTGCCATCGCACAGAACAAACAAATTTTTTAAACCAGGCCTCCGAAATATACAACCAGTTGACTAGTGCATTTGGCAAAGAAAGCATTGAGAAAGAATGGCGGCAACGGTTTAAGCGTTAGCAGCAGCAAGGGAACGACGCGGCTTTTGATTTGCGGCTGTAGGGTGGTTTTGGGTGTGAAAGCCTGCGGGGGAGGCTCTAGAGGGGAAAAAAATGAATGTTTTTTACTTTTTTCACTTTTTATATGACATTTTGCTAAAAAAAATGTATATTATAAGTAGAGGCTTGTAGTCACGTCCTTGGGATATCTGGGGTTGACTGCAAGCCTTTTCTTTTTGCATCATTCATATACAATGCAACTCAATCGGCAAGTCAGGTATCCCAGCTTCTTTCAAGATTTGTCCCGGGTTCCCTAGATTGTAAATATGTCCCTTCGACAACATTCCGTCAATTTGTTGTTGCAGTTCATCGTTGAACAGATTATTTATTTTTTCCAGTTTCATTGGCAGAAAAGTAGAAAAATTACGCAAAGAATAAAGCGAAGCAAAGCAGCAGCAAGGGAACGGCACGGGTTTTGGTTTGGGGTGGTAAAATGGCAACGAATACTCGCTATATACCAGTTTTTTGCCCGAAAAAAAAGGCAAGCCTATGGCGGTAAAAGCAGATGAAATTTGAAAATATGAGTGTTGATTTAATTTCAAAAGTAACAGGATTAACAAAAGACGAGATATCAAAGCTTTAACGACATCCACCGTCGCTAAGCCTTTCTATCTTTACAAAAGACTTGTCTAATGTTGGGCAAGTAAACCGAAGAGGTAAAAAATGTCAGAAATGAGATGTCGTTATTGCGGAGAAGAGCTTACTGAATCCGCATTGAGACATGGCGGCTACTGTCCCCAGGGTCCAAACAATAAGCATGAACTAGCCGCAGCAGCAGGAATGAGATGTTGTTATTGCGGTGAAGAGCTCACTGAATCCACCCTAAGACATGGCGGCTACTGTCCCCAGAGTCCGAATAACAAACATTTGCTTTTGTGATATGAAGGCTGCTGCCGCCATTGCCGCTCGCCGCTCGCATGGGCGCAGACTTGCTATAGGAAAAACTGTAAGCAAAAAATCGGTGTAAACGCTGATTTGAAAGTGCAAACTTTGCAACAATCAGCGGTTTTAGATTTTTCTATATTAGTAGAAGACCTGCCTAATGTTGGGTAGGGAAAATTGGAGAGTTGATTATGGCTGTAATTGAAGTAGAATTAAAAACATTAAAGAAAGTATTGAACGATTCAGATATTTTTTATCAAGTACCTGATTACCAACGCCCTTATTCTTGGGATAAAGAGAATGTTTCTGAATTAGTAGACGATTTGACATTTGCGTATCAAAACAACCATTCGGAAGAATATTTCTGCGGCTCGCTTGTTCTGGTTAAAAGTGACCGCTATGACATTATAGACGGTCAGCAAAGAATAACTACTTTTACATTGCTATCTTGCGTTATCCGCGATTGCTACTCGGAAAAACTTGATCAAAAAGCAAAGGATTGTATTGATCGTGCTATTCAAGATGAGTACGAGGAAAATAAACGAAAATTAAAATTTTTAACCAGTGCCCAAATGCAAATTGATTTTGAAGAAACTGTTCTTAAAGGCATTAAATTTGAAAAGACAGCTAATCCAGAAAAAACATTTCCGAACAACAGATACTTGCAAAATGCTCATTATCTAAAACATTTCTTAGATGAAAAGCTTAATGAATACAATATAAACCCTAATGACTTTATCAAATGGATATTTGAAAAAGTTGCTCTTACCGTATTAACAACTAATGATTTAGATAATGCAATTAGAATATTTAATGTTTTGAATGACAGAGGGTTGCCTTTGAGCCCAATGGACATATTAAAATCGCGTCTGATGCAAAGATTATCTAAAGAAGATAGGAATGCATTTAAAACGAAATGGGAATATATTAATAATTTATTTAAAAATGTTGACAGCATTACTTTTGAAGATATGCTCAATACTTATCTATATTTTAAATTAGCTTCAAATCCCAAAAATCGATATGACAAAGCATTGCTTGAAATATTCGAAAACGAAAACAAAAACTCTTCAGAAGCAATTTTTGAGATAAATGAATTTGCATATGCTTATCTTGAAGCAATTGATTCAAACGACAAATATATTTATATGTTACGATATTTGCAACATAGAGTATATTGGCATTCTATAGTTGCAACAGCAAAATATCTCAAGTATGAAAAATATGATGATTTGCTTAAAGTATTGACAGCGTATTATTATCAGAATTGGATTAGTGGAGCAACTGTTGCTAGAATCAAACAAACCTCATTTAATATAATAAAGGCAATAAAAGAGGATAAATCAATAAATGATATCAAAACAATTTGCAATGATAATCTAAAATATTATAACACAACAACGTCTTATGAAAATGAATTGCGTGGAAACATCTATGGACGTAAATGGGATAAGCCGATTTTATTGCTTATCGAATATTTTAGTGAGGATGATAGTAACAATAATTTTATACCTATTAGCAATACATTGCAGATTGAACATGTATTACCGCAAGAAACAAGCGGTACTGAATGGGAGCAATTGTTTGATTCTAGGGCAAAGGAAGTATTGACAAATTGTATTGGGAATCTTACGCTTTTATCAATGAGGAAAAATATACAAGCATACAATCGCTCATTCGCATCTAAAAAGGAAGCGTACCAGAATAAGGATAATGTAACCTCATCATTTACGATAACACAAAAGATATTAGAATATTCGAAATGGGACAAAGAAATTGTAGAAAAAAGAAAATTAGACCTTATAGAATTTATTAATAAGCATTTGGCGGACATATTCAAAGAATAGAACTTCTGTAATAACCGTATTTCCGAACAAAGCTTCGAGTAAATGCGAGACAATTATGCAATGCATGTGTGAAAATATTTTCTATCTTCCCCCTTATGCGCACAACAGACACTCTAAAATGGCAACGAATACTCGCTATGTACCAGTTTTTTGCCCGGAAAAAAGGCAAATCTATGGCGGTAAAAGATGTGGAAAATGCTTTAAAAGCTGCTGGCATTGAAGTTTGCACCAGAGACGCTCAAAGAGACTTGGTGGACTTGAAAAAAAATGGGGTACTAGAAGCCATTGGAACAGGCAAAAGACTGCGGTATAAAGTGCCCGCTACGCAGGCAATAGATTTTTATGGCGAATTAAATGAAAGCGATATTTTCTCGTTTTTGCTGCTGTCCAGAATCCTCTTTTGGATGTTTGGAGAAAGCATAAATATTGAATCCTTGGAAAAAGCCGTTTCCGGCAGCTCAAGAAAAGCACTCGGGCTTTATGGCAAAGACTTGTACCAAAGTTTATCTGTGAGAATGGGAGGCTTGCTTGAATATGTTGGTGAACAAAATGCAAAAAATGGAAAACCCGAACTATTGCCGGTTTTTATAAAAGGATTATTAGAACAGAGAAAATTAGAAGCCGAATATAGCGGCATTATAGATGAGGCACCAAAGAAAAGAATTTTAGAACCATGGGCATTGATAGTGTATAAATCTTCCTTGTACCTGCTTTGCCGCGAACAAGATTTGCAAAAATTTACCCTAAAAAAATTCAAAGTATCTCGCTTTTCACGAGTAAAAGTTTTAAGCGAAACTTTTGAAAAAAAACATACTGTTCTAAAAAATGAACTCGATAAAATGAAATATAATGGAACCATTTGGGACGTTCAAAGCGAACAAGAAGGTAAACCTGTTTTGGTGAAATTAAAATTTGATTGGCACTATCGATTAAGCTTGCAAGAACATTTGTTTTTAGATAATATGAAAATAATTGAGCATAAAGATAAAACGGAAAAATGGATAGAAGTTCGCTTAAAATGCCCAATTAACAACGACTTGCTAAGCTGGATCCGCTCCTGGGGGTACAGCGTGCAGGTTATAGACCCACTGGAATTAAAACAAGAAATGATAAATTATGGGAAGTGGTTATGTGGGGATGTTAGTAATTTCTAGATTACCATTTGTATGAAACCAGCATCTTATAGATGAAACACGGAGGTTAACATGGTAATAGTGAGAAAAGCCAGCGAGGCTGAAAAAAACGAAATGAAGTCAAGATCTGTGTGGGGTTGCGATGTTTCAGAATTCAATTGGCATTACGACGATAAGGAAACCTGCCTTCTTACAGAGGGCGAAGTAACGGTTTCCTACGATGGCGGGAGCGTGGAAATTGGCGTAGGAGATTACGTGGTGTTTCCAAAAGGCTTGTCTTGTGTATGGAAAGTTTCCAAGCCGGTTAAAAAGCATTACTTTTTTGGGTAGGCGACACCCACCGTCGCTAAGCCTTTCTATCTTTAACCATCCTCCTGCAACTCCTACAAATAGGATTTTCCTTATAAGTTTCACAAAATTTTCTATAAGCAGAACCATTCCAAATTTCTAAAGGATCTTGCGTTGCAAAATTTCCAAAATCGCCAAATGGAATTCTGGTTCGCATCCCAAAGCGAGCATCCGGATTAGGGCAAACTTGAAACGTACCATCGACCCAGACCCAGGCTTCTTTTTTGAGGAATGCACAAGGAGTAGTGGTTAGTGGCAAGTGGCTAGTGGCTAGTGGGTTGTTCAGAATCCATGGCTGGTTTATTTTTATTCTATCTACGCCTTTTGGCACTTCATCCAACTCATCGCCCTCGTCAAGCGTAGCCTGCACTGTGACTGTGAACTTTTCACTCTCAACTACCAGCCTACGGCTGTTCTCCAGCGAAATGCAAAGCGGGAAGGGAGTTCTCAACTCTCCACTCTCAACTAAAAATTCCGAAATATTTTTCGGAATTTTCCCCCGCATTGCGCTGAACTTTATATCGCTTAAAACCGGGCGGAGCAAAGGGAGCCATTTTGCAATTCCACCGTTTGGGAAAGTACCGTTTGTGGTTATGTTCACTTTTAAGTTGTGCATTTTTGCGAGTTTTAAAAAATCTTCAAAATGAGAATACATAAAAGGCTCGCCTATAGTGCTGGGGGTAATTTCTTTTAAACCGTGCGGCAAAAAGGCTTGGACTACTTTTTCAATAATCGCAAAATCCATCTCCTGTACAGGTTCCCAGTCAAGCGGTGCCTGTTTTGAAAAACATAGGGCACAGCTCTGGTTGCATGTATGCGGATTTGTGATGAATGTTATGCGCATTTTTATTTTTTTTGCAAAGTGATTTGCGATACCTGTAAATCTTTGGGGAGTTTGCCTTCCAAAAGATTTTTCGCAATGGGTGCAAGCTCAAATTCCTTGTTAGCAGTGATCAGGTAAAAAGTTTCAAATTTTGGAGCGTCATCCAGTTCGTAGGCGTTGTTCAAAGAAGTTATTCTCCCCGCTTCAAGCTCTGCGGCTTTGCCGTTATTGCCAGCGAGATGTATTGTTAAAATCCCATTGCCATCCATGCTCAAAATAACACCATAGCACTTTTCTTTTGCAATGTAGCGCACTTGCAATAAATCGCCCGCTTTTGCCTTGCTGTTGTTGGAGAGCTTTTCAGCATCTTCTTCTGTTTTGCGCCAAATTTCCAAACCGGTTTTTAAACCCTTTATTCGGGTTCCATCTTCGTTCATGGCAACGGTGGTATTATTTCCTTGTATATACCCATCGTTAAAGGCAAAGAAAAGTGCCGGAGGGCATATTAATATTGCAGCTGCAGCAGACAAAGGAAGTAGCCATTTCTTTTTTACAGGCTCAATCACCGCAAATTTGCGGCGATTATCGCACATTTTCTCCGCAGCCGGCTTTGGCGGGTACTTTGCGAGCAACTCTTCATTGCTGTTTCTTAGCTGTTCAAGCTGGGCGGAAAATTTACCGCCATCACTTTCCAGCATTCTCAGGGTGTCCATTTCCTTTGCCGGGAGCTCCCCGAGCAGGTAACGTTCAGCTTTCCAATTTGGCACGGTCATAAGGCCTCCAATTCAATAAGGGTGTTTTTCAGTGCTCGAAGTCTTTTACGAACTCCTGCAACAGACATTTTTACCTCTTTTGCCACCTCTTCAAGGGTCATGCCGTCTATGTAGTGCAAAACCGCTATGGTTCTGCTACTTTCCGGCTGTCTTTTGAACAGGCGCGTTAAAAGGTCTCTATTGCCCGCTTCATTTTCAATGTCTTCCGCACAGGATATTTGCATAAGCATCTCTTCGCAGCTTATGTTTTCGCCTCTGCGTTTTCGGTCTCTTATGTAGTTTAGGCACATATTAGTTGCCATTCTCCACAAAAGACTGGACGGATAATCAGCGTTCAAGGAGTTTCGTTTTTCCCAAACCTTGACAAAAACCTCCTGGGCAATGTCTGCCGCGGCACTTTCATCTGCAAGCAAGCTATTGCACCGTCTAAGCACCATTGGTGCATAGCGCACATAAAGCTGCTCTGCGTTTAAGATTTGGTTCATACCTCTTTAACACCTAAATTGGAGAAAAGTGTTACCGGGAATGTAGAAAAAATTTATTTTCTACATTAACCGGCATGACTGCGCTTTGGGGAACATTTATTAATGCTGCAGCTGTGATTCTTGGGTGTTTAGCGGGAATGTTTTTGCCGCAGATGCCAGAAAGAATGCGGAGTGTTATTATGCAGGGGCTGGGGTTGGCCATTCTATTTTTAGGAATATCAATGGGAATCAAAACTGGGAATTTTATTTTTGTGATAATAAGTTTGGCAGCCGGTGGAGCGGTTGGTGAAATTTTGAAGATGGATATGCGATTGCAAAGCGCTGGGGAGTGGCTTGAGAGTGCAGTGAAAAAGATGTCGCGCCGGAGCGGAAATAATGTAGCAGAGGGGTTCGTAACGGCAACGCTGCTTTTTTGCGTTGGTGCAATGGCTGTGCTGGGAGCAATAGACAGCGGGTTACGGGGAGACCATACCATATTGTATACAAAATCGCTGCTCGACGGAATATCGGCAATGTTACTCACCACAATGCTTGGATTCGGTGTAATCTTCTCAGCAGGAGTGCTGTTTTTGTATCAGGGAGCAATTGCGCTATCGGCAAAGTTTATAACATCATTTTTGAGTGCAACGGAGCTGGACACCGTTATCACGGAAGTCAGCGCAGTGGGCGGCATACTGATTGCAGGAATAGGGATAAACGTGCTTCAAATCAAAAAAATCAACATAGTTAACCTGTTGCCGTCAATATTTATTGTAGCAGGGCTGGCGCTGATTAACTGGTAGTGGCTAGTCTTATATTTTCTATATTACCTTTGCAAACAACCCAAGGGTAATAGATTTGAGTATAGCGTCCACAAGTGTTAGACGGCCGGTTTTAACTATAGTTTTATCGGCGTTTATTGTGCTATTCGGTTTAATAGGCCTGAATCAGGTTGGCGTTAGAGAATACCCGGCAATAGACCCGCCAATAATAAATGTGCGTACCACCTACACAGGCGCAAATGCAGAAATTATTGCAAATCAAATCACAGAACCTTTGGAATCTGCAATCAACAGCATAGACGGAATCCGAGCTATAACCTCTGTGTCAAGAGAAGAACAGTCAAACATAACGGTGGAATTTAATCTGGGCGCAGATATGGAGCAAGCCGCAAACGATGTTCGCGACAAGGTTTCTCAGGCGCAAAGAAGACTCCCCGAAGATGCCGATGCTTCCGTTGTTTCAAAAGCAGATGCAAATGCCTCGCCCATACTGGTGCTCTCTTTGGGAAGCGATGATATGAGCCCTCTGGAATTAACGGATTTGGGTGAGCGAATACAGGAGAGACTGCAAACCGTATCGGGTGTTGCAGAAATGAGAATTTGGGGTATAAAAAGATATGCCATGCGAATTTACATAGACCCTGTAAGGCTGGCTGGTTATGGTTTAACGCTGGAAATTGTGAGAAGCGCTCTAGAGAGAGAAAATGCAGAATTTCCGGCGGGGCAATTGGAGGGCACCGCTGCAATGGTGAGCTTGCGCTCAAGCTCCAAACTTGTTAGCGAAGAAGATTTTCGCAATGTGATTTTATTTAACCGCGGCGATAAATTTGTGCGATTGGGTGATGTTGCAGAGGTTGTGCTTGGTGCGGAAAATGAAAGGAATACCCTGCGAATGAACGGCAGGCCAATGGTTTCTCTGGTTGTTGTGGCTCAACCGGGCGCAGACCAAATAAAAATCGCAGACGAAGTGTTAAAACGCGCAAAAGAGATAGAGAAAGATTTGCCGGAAGGAGTCTCCATAGAAACCACGTTCGACAATACCAGATTTGTGCGTGCGGCTTTGAACGAGGTTAAAGAAACTATGTTCATAGCGTTTATGCTTGTTATCGGGGTTATATTTTTATTCTTGAGAGAATTCAGAACAACATTTATTCCCATGGTGACCGTGCCCATATCTTTGATAGGCTCGTTTTTTATAATTTGGATTTTGGGTTTCTCCATAAACGTATTAACGCTTTTGGGTGTTGTGTTAGCCATTGCTATTGTTGTTGACGATGCTATTGTTGTTTTGGAAAATATCTTTGCAAAAATTGAACAGGGTTTGCCTCCAAAGGAAGCTGCAAATAAAGGTGTGGGTGAAATTTTTGCGCCGGTTATTTCTACCACTTTGGTATTGTGCGCTGTTTTCACACCCTTGCTTTTTATGGAAGGTTTTACAGGCCGCTTATTCAGAGAGTTCTCTGTAATCATAGGCAGTTCAACAATAATTTCCTCATTTGTTGCACTAACGCTTGGTACTATGCTATCTAGCCGCATACTGAAAAAGCAAGAAACCCGTAATCGTTTTTACATGGCAACGGAGCCTTTTTTCAAAGCTCTTTCCAACGGTTATTCCTCTTTTTTAAAAAGAGCCTTGAGATACCCAATGCTGGCCATTCCCGTTATTTTGGTGTGCGCAGCTATTTCTGTTATTGTGTTTCTGCAATTGCCAACTGAACTCGCACCCTTGGAAGACCGCTCAAGAGTTGAGATTCGAGTGACTGCTCATGAGGGTGCTCCCTTTTCTTATATGAACGAAAGAATGAAAATTGTGGAGCATTTGGTGAGGGAAAACGTTCCGGAAATTGACCGAATTCTTGTTCAAACATCACCCATTTGGGCAGGTAGCCCAAACACAGGCAATGTTCAAGTTACGCTGGTTGCGCCAACAGAACGCAAGCGCACTCAGCAGCAAATAGCGAATGATCTACGCAGGGTTTTATCGCAAGTTGAGGGAGTTCGTCTTTCAATTCAGCAAGACCAAACAATAAGAGTTGGAGCAAGAGGCGGGCTTCCTGTGCAGGTAGTGGTGCAAGCTAACGAATTAGATTCCTTAAAAAGATATTTGCCGGCTCTTATGGATAAAATTCAAGCCAGCCGTCTTTTAACCATGGCAGATGTAAACTTGAAATTTACCAAACCTCAAATGAATGTAGAAATGGACAGGGATTTTTTGCGTGCTTCCGGCATCACTCCTAGAGAAGCGGCTCAAGCATTGCAGCTTGCGTATAGCGGTCTTCGTTATGGATATTTTTTGAGAGAAGGTAAGCAATATCAAATAATAGGCGAAATTGATGCCCGCAATAAAAATGAACCTTCAAGCCTTCAGGCATTGTATTTAAGAAATTCAAGCGGAGATTTGGTTTCTTTAGACCAGATAGTCTCTTTAAAAGAAGAGGCTGTGCCTCCGCAAATTTTTAGATATAATCGTTATGTATCTGCAACTATTTCTGCAAATCCTGCGGAGGGTGTGGCTCTTGGCCATGCCATTGCCGAAATGCAAGACATAGTTAAAGCTGAGCTAAACGATAATTTCAGAACCGAGTTAGCCGGAACTTCACGCGACTTTATGGAAGCGAGCGGTAGCCTTGCAATGGTTTTTGTGCTTGCTTTGGTGATTGTGTATATGCTACTTGCCGCCCAGTTTGAAAGTTTCCGCCACCCGTTCACAATTATGCTCACCGTGCCGCTTGCTCTTTTCGGTGCTTTGCTTTCGCTTTACTTTGGCGGCCACACCATAAATATATTCAGCCAAATTGGTCTTGTTATGCTTGTTGGTTTGGTCACCAAAAATGGAATTTTAATTGTTGAATTTGCAAATCAGCGCCATGCCGCAGGTCTCACTTTGCGTCGTGCCGTTGCAGATGCCGCCGCTGCAAGGCTTCGCCCAATTTTAATGACAACCTTAACAACCGTTTTTGGATTTATGCCCATAGCCTTTGCTTTAGGCGCAGGTGCCGAATCCAGAGTTCCAATGGGTGTTGCGATAATAGGCGGAATAATGGTTTCTTTGGTATTCAGCCTGATGGTTATCCCAGCCTCATATTTATTAGTCAGCAAAAAGGGAAGGTAGCTACTCCTTTCCTTTTTCCTTTTCTTCCTGCAACGCACGCTTCTTTGCTTTGCTTCTTGCGGTTTCCCTGAATATATGGATGTTTTTTAACGATACCATGCTTCTTCTTTTGCCTTTTTCATCGTAAATTTTTACACCACGCCTATCAATTGCACCAATAAAAGCATCAAGCGCCGAGCGCAAACTGTCCAAATCATTTATTATATCTTTCTTGTCCATAAGAGCCACAGTGACAGGGCTGTTTTCAAACTGGACTAAAATCTCATTCAAACTTTCTATGGTGCTATTAACTTTTAATATTATACTTTCCGCAGCAATTATGCCATCTTGCGCTTGAACCCTTAGGGTGTCTAAAGTTTTATCTATTTGAACACTCGCTTTTGTTATTTGATCTACATAGCCACTGGTTCTGTCTAAAAGACCAAGGGTTTGCTTTTCAATGGAACTCACCACGCTCGTAAGTGCATCTACAAGATCTTCACATTCTTGCATTATGTCTTCTATTTTCTTTTGCAAAGGCGAATTCTCTTCATCACCGGTTTGCAAAAGACGGATAAAATCCATGAGAACAGCCACCTTTTCCGTTGCCAAATCGCTCAAGGCCAACACCTCTGCTACGCCCATTTCAAATTCGCCATCAAAAACATGACCTTCCGGCGCCAACTCCCCATCTTTACCGGGTTCTATAACAATAAATCTGCTACCCATAATATTTGGACTAACATTTCTAAATCTAGTATCTTTGCGAAAAACACGAGGCTCATCCAAATCTATTTCAACCAAAGCTTTTTCGTTAACTCTTTTTACAGAAGCAACATTGCCTACTCTAAAACCCCTTATTAAAACAACATCTTCATTTTGCAAAGCACCCATTTCATGAAATTGCACAAGCACCGTATCACGCGCTCGTTTTTCATTTAACCACATTGCAAGAGCCACATAGGCAACAAACAGCACTGCCGCGACTATGGTTATAATACCTATAATTCTATCTCTGTTCATTTTTTCCCAATGAGTTTTTTCTCTTAGCCAAAAGCACTGCGCTTACCATTGCAGAAAGCAGGATTAAACCGGTGAGTTGAAAAAGAATAAAATATCCACCACCAACATTCATAAGTTCCCCGCTTCTGGAGCTTATATCAAATAGGTGCTCAGAAACCATAGCAACGCTTCCATTTACAGCCGTTGCATTTTCTTGCAAATCCACATTGTAAAAAGCAGCAATTAAAAGCAAAGCTCCTGAGAAAACGGATAATATTGAGCAAAGACCCAGCCTGTCCATTCTCGGCAACCTTGTTTCTTTGGCTCCGTTAAGAACCATAATCACAAACACTATCAGCATCATAACCGCGCCTGCATAAACCAAAATTTGCAGAACGCCTAAAAATGTGCTATTGACAAGAGCGTAAATGCCAGCCAGCGAAAGCATGTTAAGCACAAGGGCCATAGCTCCATTTATAGGATGCCTTGAAAACAGCAACGTAAATGCGCTTATCACGCAAATCGCCGCAAACAAAAGAAAACAGATAGTAGAAAACATTTAACGATCCAACACCAAGCGAAGTCCTAAGTCGGGGCTGCGATATTCCGGCGGGCTACCGCCTCGCCTGGAAATTCTGCAGAACGAAACTATATTTTGCCAGCTACAACCTCTATATATACGAAGAGTGCCATTAGCAGGGCCTTTGGGGTCATTCAACAAGGAAGAGCGATCATAATCACCTTTCCAGTCTTGAACCCATTCCCATACATTGCCATTCATATCATGTATGCCCAATTCATTGGGTTGTTTTCTGCCCACGGGCTGAGTGTTTTGCTCGCTGTTGCCATTAAACCAAGCCACCCTGTTAAGGTCATTGCCTCCAGAGTGCCTGTATCTTTGGCTCTTAGCTCCACCGCGAGCAGCATATTCCCATTCCGCTTCCGTAGGCAAGCGATATTTTTTGTCTGTTATGGAATTAAGTTTTTCAATAAATGCTTGAGCATCGTTCCAGCTAACTGATTCAACAGGCAGGTCTGACCCGGAAGAGCGAGATGGGTTATTACCCATTACCTTCACCCATAGCCTTTGCGTCACAGGGTATTTGCCTATGAAAAAACCGTTAAGCCGAACATTCTGATGTGGTCTCTCATCATCATTGCAATCGGCGCCCTGTTCATTGGTGCAACCCATTGTAAAGAGACCGCCTTCAACTAAAATCATTTCTGTTTCCCTAATAATACTTGCTTTTTCTTCTTCTGCAGCCAGCCTGGCAGCTTCTTCTGCAGCTCTAGCTGCTTCAGCTGCCGCAATA
>JAITUM010000210.1 GCA_031286305.1 Candidatus Fibrimonadaceae bacterium
GAAACGTAAAGCGGGAAGGGTGTTATCAAAATTTACAGAATTTTTTGAGCGCAAACTTTTTTGTGCAAATGAACTTCAAGCAATTCCGCTTGGGAATAACCCTAAAAAGAGAGGTGAAATATGGCTAAACATCCATTGCATGAAAAAGTTGGCGATTTTTTAAAAAAATTTGCCAAAAAAAATGATTTTGAAATAAGGCTAGATCCTGCTTGCGATCCTAAAGGTGGTCAGCACATTCCTTTGTTCTGTGGCCCTAAAGCTTTGACAACACGTTTATGTTGTGTTGATGCTATGCTATTGAAAGATGGCAAGGTTGCAGTTGTTATAGAAATAGAGGAATCTAATATTAAGCCTACTCAAATTTGCGGTAAATATTTAACGACTGCATTGTCAAGCATATATAACCATGAGAATGATGGAGAAATATTTTTAAAACCAAAATCCGTTAATTTTATTCAAATACTTGATACAAGTTCACCTCACAAGAAATTGCAATTCGAAAATATAAAAGATATGATAGAAAGCAATTTGGGCAGTCGAGGTAGCATAAAAAAATACGATATAATTGGCATAGATTGGGAAAAAGAAAAAAATAACTCCAAGTTGGAGAACGATTTATACAATATTCTAAATGGAGTACTTTAAATGAAAAAAGCCCTTTTAATTCTCGCCGTAGCTTTGGTGCCTTTATTTGCGCAAAACACAAGTTGGTACACAAGTAATCCTAATGCTGCTACTTTTGAAATTTCAACAGAAGAAGAATTAAGAGGGCTTGCGAGTTTGGTAAATGAAGGCACCACCAACTTTTCAAACAAAACTATTAAATTGGCAAACAATATTGCTTTGAGCAGCACTTGGACTCCCATAGGCAACAATATTAGTACAGGTAGTCAATTCCATGGAGTTTTTGACGGACAAGGTTACACCATTTCCGGTTTATCGGTTGATGTTGCTCGATATGCGGGCTTATTCGGTTTGGTAGAGTCTGGCGGTCAAATTAAAAATGTCAATATTATTGCATCAAAGATTAAGGCTAGAAATGTATCTAACCCAGATAGGGGACAAAATAGAGTATATGCAGGAGGTATAGCAGGATATTATCGCTCAGATTTGCCAATAGAAAATTGTAGCGTTCAAGCAGACTCTATAGTTGCTATATCCGGCAACAACGCTGTGGACATTATAAATGTAAGCTTAAATTTTGCTTATGCAGGTGGTTTAACGGGATACCAAGAAAGCTCAAGCCTTGGCGGACATACTCTAATTTCCAACAGTCATACAAGCGCAAATATTTTGGCTTTGGCTTTTGAAGATAGATCTTGGGCTGATGGTTCTGCTCTTTCTTATTCAGGTGGTTTAGTTGGACATGCAAGAAATATCGTTATTGAAAACAGTTACTCTAGCAGAAATGTTTTGGCTACCGGTTATGCTGATGATATCAATTCTTATTCCGGAGGTTTGATTGGGCGAACTTCTGAATCAAGCAATATTATTAACAGTTATGCAACAGGAGACGTATCTGCAACTTATGATAATTCTTGGGCTATAAGAGCAAGGTTCTTCACTTTAGAAAGTGCTTCTGGCGGTTTAGTTGGATATACAGACTCTGTAAATATTGCCAATAGTCGTGCAACAGGGAATGTGTTGGCAGATGGTTTTTTTATTGCTTATTCCGGTGGTTTGGTTGGGCGTGCTAGCTGGGGCAACATTATTTATAGTTTTGCAACAAGGACAGTAACAGCTTCTTCTCGCTGGGAAGCTTATTCCGGTGGTTTGGCAGGATATACTCGTGGTAATTTTAATATTCTCTACAGTTACGCTAACGGAAACGTTTCCACTAATTTGGGTACAAACTACTTTGGAGATGTAGCAGGTGGTTATTCCGGTGGTTTGCTGGGATATGCCGAGGAAGGCAGGGCTAACGAACAGTTTACTATTTCCATAGAAAACAGTTATGCTAGTGGAAATGTTTCAACTTCTATGGCTAATTCTTTTTCTGGTGGTTTAATTGGAGGCATAAATTTTTTCAATGGAGTAATTAATGCCACCAACAGTTATGCTAGTGGAAATATGTCTCCTTCTGGAACTAAATCTTGTTATCGTGGCATTGGTCCTTCCGGAACATATACATCTGTTTATTATCGTTATAGTCCATCTATGCCTTATTCTTGTAACGATTGGTCGGGTAACGGCGAAAACCTTAGCAATTCCGCCATGATGAGAAAAGCAAGTTTCATAGGTTGGAATTTTGATAATATTTGGGATATTACGGAAAACTCGTCTTATCCTTTTTTAAGAATTCCAACTCATATGTTAGCTTGTGTCGCTGCAGATATTCCCACACAACCATATTCCAGTGCTCTGATAACGCCAGAAATTTCTGTTGCTTGCAATGGAGCTCCTCTTACGCAAAACTTAGATTATATGGTAAGTTACGAAATGAACAAAAATGCTGGCACAGGAGTAGCAACCATAACAGGGATGGGCAATTATACAGGTTCTATAACAAAAAAATTCGCTATAACTCCAAAATCTCTCAGCATAATCAACGCAACTGTCCAAAACAAAACCTACGATGGCACAACTGCCGCAATAATAACAGGAACATTAAGCAATGTTATTGAAGGCGATGAGGTTTCTTTTAACGGAACAGGGGCATTCGCAAGCAAAGATGCAGGCGGAAATATAGAAGTAACACCTACAATAACTTTGAATGGCGCGCAAGCAGGCAATTATATTTTGGAGCAGCCAACAGATTTAAAAGCAAACATAACACCAAAAGAACTTGCCGAAAATGCAATCAAATACGTATTCCACCAATTTTACTCAGGCTCACCTTTAACTCCCGGAATGGATGTTATGGACGGTAGTGTTCTTTTAATAAGAGACCGAGATTACGAAATAATAAATTTAGAAAACAATACAAACGCAGGAAACAATACTGCTTCCGTAACCATCGCAGGAATTGGCAATTACACAGGCACGGCAACAGCAAATTTCATCATAAATCCTTATCCCATCTTCTCTAGCACTATTCAAACAATACCCGCCCAAATTTACACTGGTTCCGATATAACGCCGGAAATAGTTGTTATGGTCGGTTCCAAAGTTTTGGAAAGTGGTACAGACTACGAAATATCAAGCTTTGCCAACAACAAAAACAAAGGAACGGCATCAGTAACTGTTACCGGAAAAGGCAATTACCAAAGCACTGCAACTGCAAACTTCACCATAAACCCAAAACCTCTAATTGTCACCGAAGCAACCGCGCAAAACAAAATTTACGATGGCACAACGGCGGCAATTATAACCGGCGCAACCTTGCAAGGCGTTTGTGAAAATGATATTGGTAAAATTTCTCTCACGAACTCGACTTCCGGCATATTCGCCACCACTAATGCTGGCACAAATATTTCCATCAACACAAACATGACTCTTTCAGGTGCAGCCGCTGCAAACTACACACTAACCCAACCAACGCTAACGGGAACAATAACCCCAAAAACTCTTCCACCTAACGCTATTCAACCTATTTCTTCGCAAGTATATAATGGTTCAGCAAGAACTCCAAGCATAACAGTGAGAGATGGCAGCACGTTATTGACTGCTATTGATTATGAAATAACCGATTGGACGAATAACATAAATGCAGGCACAAACACCGCATCCGTAACTATCACGGGCAAAGGCAATTATCAAGGAACTGCGACGGCAAATTTTACTATAAATCCCACACATATTTCTTGGGTTACTTTTCAAATATCATCAGAAACTTACACTGGTTTCGATATAATTCCGCCTATAAATGCTAAGGATGGCTCTTTAATTTTAGAAAATGATATAGATTACAAAATATCAGGTATTACCAACAATAAAAACAAAGGCACAGCAACTGTAACTATTACAGGTATAGGTAACTATTATAGTACTAGAACAGTATATTTCACCATAAATCCCAAACCTCTTACAGTTACAGAAGCGATCGCAGAAAATAAAACCTACGATGGCACAACAATAGCAATAATAACCAATGCTACGCTTAGTGGCATCGTTAATTCGGACGTTGTCAACCTAGCTAACCACACAATAGGCACATTCACTTCCGCAAATGTAGGGGAAAACATATCTGTAACCACAAATATATATCTAACCGGAACAGACGTTGACAATTATTCCCTAACCCAACCAACAGGCTTAAAAGCAAACATAACCCCAAAAACTCTTCCATCTAACGCTATTCAACCAATTTTTTCGCAAGTATATAATGGTTCAGCAAGAACTCCAAGCATAACAGTGAGAGATGGCATCACATCATTGACTGCTATCGATTATGAAATAACCGATTGGGCAAATAACATAAATGCAGGCACAAACACCGCCTCCGTTTCCATCACAGGCAAAGGCAATTATGAAGGCACTGCAATAGCATATTTCACTATAACCCCTAAATTCCTTTCAAATAATATGATAGAAGCTATCCCAAACCAGCCATACGCAGGCGGCAATGCCATAGAGCCTATAATAACGGTAAAGGACGGCACAATAACGCTCGTTGAAGATACGCATTACATCGTTGAATATTCAAACAATATGACAGGCGGTACTGCAACTGCGACCATAACTGGCATAGGCAATTACACAGGCATAGCGTCCGCAAACTTTGAAATCCTTAACAACAACACCATTATCTCCAATCATGAAAATCCTTTAATCAAGAGAATCGAGGTTCAGACAATATACTACAATCTACACGGCACCGCACTCGGCACGCAAAAACCCACTACACCTGGTGTGTACATTGAATACCATAAGGGAGTTGCAAAACGCATAATGGTGTGGTGATTGAGTAATTAAACCTACCATAGTTTACGCAGGCGAGCATATACATTTTTCTATATTCCCCCCATGGCTGAAAATAAAACCCCTGAAAAATTTGTTTTTTACATGCACAAGGTGTGTAAAAAGTATCCGCCCGATAAAGAAGTGCTCAAAGATGTCTCTTTAAGCTTTTATTATGGTGCAAAAATTGGAATTATAGGCGTAAATGGTAGCGGTAAATCAACGTTGTTGCGCATTATGGCTGGCATAGACAAGGACTTTCAAGGTGAGGCATGGATAGAGAATGGCCGCACTGCCGGTTATTTGTCCCAGGAGCCGCAGCTTAATACGGAACTTTCCGTTAAGGAAAACATTATGATTGCGGTTGCAGAAAAGCAAAAGATTTTAGACCGCTATAACGAAGTTGCCATGCTTATGGGTGAGGTAGAAGGCGAAAAGCTGGAAAAACTTTCTGAAGAAATGGAAAGACTGCAAAATAAAATTGATGCGGAAAATCTGTGGGATTTAGACCGCTCAGTTGAAATTGCCATGGACGCTTTGCGTTGCCCGCCAGGCGACTGGCAGGTCACTAATCTCTCCGGTGGTGAAAAACGCCGCGTTGCTCTTTGCCGCCTGCTTTTGGAAGAACCCGATTTGCTCTTGCTCGACGAACCTACTAACCACTTGGATGCGGAATCCGTTGCATGGCTTGAGCGGCATTTGAAGGAATATAAAGGCTCGGTTATTTTGGTAACTCACGATCGCTACTTTTTGGATAATGTAACGGGCTGGATTTTAGAGCTTGACCACGGGCGCGGTATTCCCTGGCAGGGCAATTATGCCGAGTGGCTGGATCAGAAGCTTGAAAGAATGCGCAAAGATGAGAAGGGCGAAAGCGATAGACAGAAGCGGCTTGCAAGAGAACAGGAATGGGTAAAAGCAAGCCCCAAGGCAAGGCAGGCAAAATCTAAAGCACGCTTGAAATCTTATGAAGAACTACTGAGCCAAGAGAAAAAAGAGCAATACAAAGTTGCGCAAATTGCAATAGCAAATGGAAAGCGACTTGGCGATATTGTTATAGAAGCAATGGATATTTCAAAAGCCTATGGTGATAAATTGCTTTACGAAAGCCTGAACTTCCAGCTTCCGCGTTCCGGAATTGTTGGCATAATAGGCCCAAATGGCGCCGGTAAAACAACGCTTTTCAGAATGATTCTAGGGCAAGAAACACCCGATTCCGGCTCCTTTAAGCTTGGCGAAACCGTGGAAATAATTTCCATGGAGCAGGGCAGAGATTCTCTGAACGACAACAATACCGTTTTTGAGGAAATTTCCGGTGGCCGTGATGAGATTACAATCGGTGATAGAAAAATGAATGCGCGCGCTTATTGCGGTTTGTTCAATTTTGCCGGCAGCGACCAGCAAAAGAAATTATCGCAGCTTTCCGGTGGTATGAGAAACCGTGTTTTAATGGCAAAGAACCTGCAAACTCCGGGCAATCTGCTTTTGCTTGATGAGCCGACTAACGATTTGGATATAGAGACTTTGCAGGCGCTGGAACAGGCAATTTTGAATTTTGCCGGCTGCGCTGTGGTTATTTCTCACGATAGATGGTTTTTGGATCGCATTGCAACGCACATTCTCGCTTTTGAAGGTGATTCCAAAGCGGTATGGTACGAGGGTAACTGGACTGAATACGAAGCCGATTACCACAAGCGCATGGGCGTGGATGTAAGCAACCCAAAGCCAATCAAGTACAAAACGCTGAAGAGGTAGAGTTAATTCCTGCCAAAGCGCCTTGTTCTTCTTGGTGGGCGGTCATCGCCTTTGAAGGGTTTTCTGCCCTTGTTAAAATCGTCCCTGCCGCCTCTGCCACCTCTTTCCCTGCCACCACCACCGCCTCTTTCTCTGTCACGCGGCGGCGGTTCGTCAGTCATTAATCGTATTTTGGAAGGACGATTTTTGATGGTCATTCTGCGAAGAACTTTTAGAACCTCTTCCGGCATGGCCTCAGGCAAATCAACTGTGCTGAACTTGTCGAACAACCTTATGTGACCAATGTATTTTGATTCTAAATCCGCCTCGTTTGCAATGGCACCTACAATGTCCCTTGGGGTCACTTTGTCCATTCTGCCAACACCTAAATAATAACGCTCCATCCCGGATTCCGGCGGCTCCATGTCACCAAATCGGTCACTGGAACGGTCGCGGTAACTGCCACGATCAGGGCGTTCAGGGCGATCAGCACGATTACGTTCAGGGCGGTCGGGGCGAGCGGTTTCTAGGGGTTCCATTTTGGGAAACAATGGTTGCTCCTCTTGACCCATGTATGCCAGGGCAGCGGCAATGTCTGCTATGTCCAGTGCCTGTTCCATGGCCAAGTTTTGTATTAAATCCCGGAAACTCCTTAAATCATCGCTTTGTTCCTGAACAACTTTTGTGATTTCTTCCTTGAATTTTGCCACTCTTTTGTCGCTGATTTGCTCGCCTGTGGGCAAATTCATTTTTTCCATTTTCTGGCGAGTTTCCTTCTCTATCATCGCAAGCAAGCGGTTTTCTCTAGGGGTCACAAACAATATGGCATTGCCGTCTCTGCCGGCTCGCCCGGTGCGACCTATGCGATGAACATAAGACTCGGTGTCGTATGGAATATCGTAGTTAAGAACATGGGTTATTCTGTCTACATCCAAGCCTCTCGCTGCCACGTCGGTTGCAACAACAATGTCTATTTTGCCCTCTTTGAGGCGGTTCAAAGTGCGCTCTCTCAAGCTTTGAGCCAAGTCTCCGGAAAGCGGAACAGCGTTAAAACCTCTCGCTTCCAAACGCTCCGCAACCTCAGCGGTTGCTTGCTTGGTGCGCACAAAAATCAACATCCCTTCAAACTCTTCGTTCTCTAAGACCCTTGTGAGAGCCTCCATCTTATGCTCTTGGCGAACAGGTAAATAACGTTGGCGAATTTTTTCCACAGTTGCCGTTTTGCCGGTGATTCTGATGGTTTCATATTCACCTAGATACATAGCTACAATTTTCTGCACAGCGGCAGGCATGGTCGCGCTGAACAAGGCTCTTTGAGCCTTTTCCGGCGTTGCTTCCAAAATGTATTCCACATCTTCCTGAAAGCCCATGTCCAGCATCTCATCCGCCTCGTCCAGCACTATGGCTTGAATATCGGAGAGGTCTATTGTTTTGCGCTCCAAATGGTCTATTAGGCGACCCGGTGTTGCCACTATAACCTGAGTTTTGCGCTTTAGTGCGCGAAGTTGAATACCCATGTCTTGCCCGCCGTAAACAGGCACAACGTTAAAATCCTTCATGGATGTGGAGTATTTTTTGATAGATTCTGAAACCTGTATAGCCAGCTCTCTGGTTGGCGTTAAAACCAACACAGCCGGATTTTGGCCGCTAAAATCAATGCGAGAAAGCAGGGGCAGTGCGAATGCCGCCGTTTTGCCTGTTCCGGTTTGCGCTGTGCCAAGCATATTCTTACCCGACAGGAGCAACGGTATTGTTTGCGCCTGTATTGGGGTAGGATTCTCATAACCCGCTTTCTGAACGGCCTTCATTATATTTTGGGACAATCCCAAATCGGCAAATGTATTATCCATAAGTCCTTGTGGATGAATTCTTAGGCATATTAATATAGAAAAAATGGCGATTAACTCGTTGTTTGGGTATAGGGTATAGGGTGTAGGGTATGGGCGGTGCAAAAAACGTTGTTTTTTAACAGATATAGCCGTTTTTTTTGAGAAATCCCTATACCCCATACCCTATACCCTATACCCAAACAACTAAATCAGCGTTTTCTATATTACCCCCATGCGTTTTTTACCACTTATTACACTGCTTGCGTGTGCGGCTTTGGCTGCTGACGTTTCTTTTGAAGGTACTTTGGAAGCCGATTACGGAAATTATCTTGAAAAGAATTTTAAAAATAACAATAGAGCAAATCATGACCTACGGTTGAAAATGAATATTGATATGGATGAAAATGTGCGTGCTGTTGTGGGTACGGCATCCAAAAGCTTTTATGTAAACTCAGCCGGTTTAGTTGAAAATTCAAGAATTCGCCATAAAACCGAAGCTACCCCCATAAGCTCAGATTCATTGCGCTGGACAGCTTTTGAATTTGACGGAATTTCTCTTGAATGGACCGTGAGCAGAGGCTTGACATTTATTTTCGGTGACCTCCTTTATTCCTTTGGAGCTTTTAATTATTACTTTTGGCGCAATCCTGACTATTACGCAGCCATCCTGCCCACTCAGAGATTGCGTGGCTTGGGCGTGAGAATGGGAGAAGACGGTTATGTATATCTAGGCGCAAGCGATTCAAATGATAAATCCGGCAGAATTGCCGCAAGCTATGCCTTTTTGCTCCCGGGCTTCAACAAGACAGACAATAGATTCACCATGGCTCCTATGTTTGATTTTGTAAGAGGCGGCGGTGAAAGGAACAGTGGTCATTACCACAATTACACTTTTGGCGTGGATGCTAACTACTCTCGTAGCTACACAAACCTAAACTATGCGCTTCGCGGTATTTACGGAATGCACCCAAGCAGTGGTAATTTGGTAAACACATTCACTCTCGAACCGAGCTTTAACTACAAGAGCTTTAGCTTGGCAAGCACATGCTACTGGGCCTTGTTATCATCTGATGAAGCCACCGGCGACAACGTTATTGCAATTGATGATACCTATACGCCAAACGAAAAGTTTATTTATGTAGAACCATCCTTTTCTTTCAACAGAAAGTTTAGCATGGGAATGGGTTTTGAGTGGCACAAGCCGGGCGCAGAAGAAGTGCCGGATTGGTTTTTGCTTGCTCCCACCGGTTATCTCTACCCAACCGCAGGCGTTGATTTGGCGTTTTGGATAAGTTATGCCATGGGAAAGGGGAATAACCTTCCGGGGGGGTTTGGCATAAGCTCTTCGGTAAAATTTTAACTCGTGCTAATATCTTTAATTGTTGCAGTTGCTGAGAATGGTGTTATAGGAAAAGACAATCAACTGCCTTGGCACTTGCCTGCAGATTTGCAGTACTTTAAAAAAACAACGCTTGGGCATCCGATAATAATGGGAAGAAAAAATTTTGAAAGCATTGGTCGCGTGCTTCCGGGCAGAATGAATATTGTGCTCACAAGAAATCCGAATTTTGCAGTAGAGCATTTGGATTTGCAAATTGCCTCTTCGTTAAAAGAAGCTTTTGATATTGCGCAAAAAACAGGAACATCCGAGTGTTTTGTAATTGGCGGCGCGGAAATTTACAAAGAAGCTTTGCCTTTTTGCAAAAAGCTTTACATAACAAGGGTGCGCGGAATTTTTGAGGGCAATGTTTTTATGCCAAAATTTGAAAATGGTTTCCGCAGAATTAGTTGCGAAAATAATTTCAAAGATGAAAAAAATCCATGTGATTACGATTTTGAAGTGTGGATGTAACCCTAGAGCATTACCTCAACAACGTCTCATACTTAAACTTGCCAAAAGAACTCTTGAACGTAAATACGGCAATTATTGCAAGCACTGCGCCCAGTATCAAAAATACATGGGTGCCCAGCATCATAACTCCGCTGAATTGTCCAATGATTATTAAAATAAGGGGCATTATTAAAAACAAACTGACTTGCTGCGATTCTTCGGAAGATTGTGCTTTTGCAGAGCTTCGCACAATCAGGCTTATGGAAATAAGCGAGGCTGCCGGCGAAATTAAAAGCATTGTGATAAGCCAGTTTATGTTTGGCATTATCATTGTTCCTGTAACAAAAAACAGCAAGCCTTCAATCACTATCAACATAACGACAAACGAAAAAGCAGACACAGCCATGCTCAGCAAAAATGCAGCCAATATCTTTGCGGCAAAAATATCTTTCAGCGGCAGGGGGCTATAAAGCAGGGTCTCTAAAGTTTTTTTTTCTTTTTCCCCCACAAAGGAGCTGGCAGCCATAACAGAAGATGCTGAAATTGGAATTATCATAAAGAACATTGGCAAAACATGATTTAACATAAGGTCAGTTAGTTTATATTGCAAATTGCCTTCTGTATATATCTTGGCAGACTCCAGCAACTTGCTTAACTCTTTCAAATCCGGTGAATCGGCGGGGGCAAATAGAATTGGTATTAGAAAAGCGAGCGGTATCGCAACTGCCATAACCAGCGGCACAACAATCAGCACTGTGAGTATTTTTTTATTGGCAGTAATACCCCGAATATCCTTTTTAATGATGGCTTTTTTCATTTGACATGGTGTAATATAGAAAAGCAACTACCGCATCAAGGTCGCCAAAGTTTTCTATATTACCTCTCAAATGTCTGCTTTGCCCTTTGCTAAGAAGTTAAGATGGTTCCTTATGCGCTTTCGCTCGGCGCGGGGGCTGAGGCGTTGGTTTGAAAAAAGGAGCGGCGGCAAAAATGAAATGTTTCAATACAAGGCAGATATTGCCGGTTGTAAAAGAGTGATTGTATTTTTGCCTGCAGAGCAAGATAAATTCTTTGTCATTTTGCCCTTTGCAATAGCGCTTTCGGAACGACGGGCGCAAAATGACTTTTTAATTATAACCGAACAAGAAAACCGTTATATTCTAAGAGCCTTAGGGCTTGAGCGGGTGTCTCTTTTTTACAATAGCCAAACCATGCTTTATGGTGAGGCAGACTTTTTTGAAATGGAAAAAAGAGTGCAAGAACAAAAATGGGATTTATGTATATTTTTACATGAAAATGCCGAGCTTCCTTTCTTATATCTCGCTAGAATTACGCGTGCTGCTTACCGCATGGGCATAAAACAGGAATTCCCGTTTTTAAACATAGCCTTCCAAACATCAAACAACGAAAACATCTACGCAAACAGAAGTTTTCTTTACAAAACATTTTCCATAGACCCTGAAAAAGCCGAACAAGACAGCATTCGCATTACGCAAAAAAATGAAAAAACAGGTGCCAGCTCAAAACTATCCACTTCAAACACCTTGTTGCTAAATTTGGAACCGCCAATTAACGGCGAGCCTTGGTCGGATTTTGAAATTTCCATGCTTTGCAAAGCGTTTCAGCCAAAATGGCGTTTGATAGCCATTGCAGAAACAGCAGAGCAGCTTGAATCATATTCCAAGGTAATGGAAGAGCTGGAAATGCGAAGCAACCCTGTTCTTTTGCACTCGGAATCCATATTCAGCGTGCTGAGGCAGTACCCTGCCATAGTGACTTTTAATTCTTTGCATTCTCATTTATTTTTGAATTTGAGCAGGGTAAAAGTTCTTATGCTTGAGCAGAGCGTGGATTATGAAACTCCAAATAATCAAAGAATGGTTAAGTTTCGCAGAGAAGGAAATTTTTACTCATTCGCCAAGCTGGTTGCTGATTTTTTAAAGGAACCGGGCACCAAATGAAATGTTTTTTAGCAAAACCTAGAGGTTTTTGTGCCGGTGTTGAGCGTGCTATTTTAATGGTTGAAAAGACCATAGAAAAATTCGGCACTCCTGTTTATGTTAGGCACGAAATTGTGCACAATCGTTTTGTGGTAGATGGCTTGCGGCAAATCGGAGCCATATTTGTAGAAGAAACTTGGGAAGTTCCGGAAGAGTCGGTTGTTGTGTTTTCAGCGCATGGTGTGAGCAAAGAGGTTTATGAAGAGGCAAAAAGCCGTCGCTTAAAAGTTATAGATGCAACATGCCCTATTGTAAAATCCGTTCATAGAAGCGCAATTAAATATGCAAATTCAGGATACTCGGTAATTTTGATAGGTCGTCAGGGGCATGCAGAAATTGATGGCACTTTGGGTCAGCTTTCGCCCGGAGCAATGTTTCTCATAAGTTCCGCAGAAGAAGTTAAAAGTTTACCCGCTATGGAAAAAGTTGCATATCTTACGCAAACCACTCTTTCCACCGAAGAAACTTCAGACATAATTTCTGCCCTAAAGGAAAGGTATCCGGATATACAAGGTCCCAAAACAGGAAACGTTTGTTATGCCACCGCTAACAGGCAAAGTGCTGTGCGTTCCATATGCAAAAATGTGGACTTGCTTCTTGTTGTTGGTTCTCGCAATTCGAGTAATTCAAATCGTTTGAGGGAGCTTGGTGAAGAGCAGGGGGTTAAAAGTTTTTTAATAGATTCCGTGGAAGATTTAACAGAAGATATGTTTGTGAATGTAAATTCCGTAGGAATTTCAAGCGGCGCAAGCGCTCCGGAGCACTTGGTTCTTGAGATTATAGAATGGCTAAAAGAACATTTTAATCTCGGAGATATTACAGAAGTGCAAACCGTTAGCGAAGACACAAAATTCCCTCTACCAACAGAACTAGAGCGGTAAGTTTTCTATATTCCCACACATGGACATTGTTGAGGTGGAAAAGAAGAATACCTATGGTCAAGAGATTGCCGAGGTTCAAGACCTAACCGGCTTGGAAAAGGTTTTGGTGAAAATTCAAAAAGCACAGAGCAACGAATCTGCTTTAACATATTCAATTAGAGCGCAAATAAAGGTGATAAGCGTGCTGAATTCTCCAAAGATGCTTGAAAACCCGTTTAGCATGATGATTGAGCAACTGAACAGAGCCATACAATACGCAGAAAACGAAAATGAAAAAAAAGAAATTCAGCACAGAGCCTCCATAATGATGACAAACATGGCTTTTTTTATGGAAGCCAGGTTGCGTTATGAAAAAGATAAACACTCGGAAATAGGCAAAGAATATCTTGAAGAAGGATGCAACTTGCTCGCAAGGTCAATAGTAGATATTGTGCCGCAAGAAAATGCCAACTTGCTTGTGCATGGAGCTAAGGTAGCAGGCACGCTAGCAAGCGCTTATGAGCCTTCTCTGCTCACTGCCCAGCTTGCAACAAATTTATTCAACAGTCTTGTTAAAGGCAAAGACGGCATTGTATTTAAATTAGTCGACTGGTGGAACAAAAAAGAAAACAATGCCAGAAATCAAGCGGAATATGAATGTTTTATAGAATCGTTCATTGATAAAATTGACGAGCACTATGAAATTTTCGGCAAATCCATTGTTCTTTCGGAGTTTGTCCGAGATAAAAAAGAAATGCTTGTGAGCGGCAGAACTGCAGGTCTCATGCCAAAAGAACCGATAGGTTCCACGCTAAGGGGCATTTTCAGACCGGTTTTGGCATTGGTGATAATCGCAATATCCGTGATTTTATCCGTCCCCTTATTATTGAAGCTTGATTTAACGGATGTTCCCAAATATATAATGTCTCTATTTCCTTTGATAATAGCAATTGTGTTCATTGCAATATTGCTTAGAGACAAAATAGCCACAAATTCGGAGCGAAGTTTATACAAAGAAGCGGTTGAAGCCTATAAAAAATTCAAACAGAATATTTCTAAATATTATAACAGCGTTTATGCTAAAGTTAGCGTGACAAAAAACTCGGTGAGCGATAATGATGAGCTAAAACTGGAAATAGAGCAACATCCCTTAGCGTTAGACGACTACAAAAATTACCGCAAAAAAAGATACAGGTCTATAACCGAAAATAAAATCACAGCGGCGGTGCTCTCTTTCCCTCCTCTAATTTTGTTCATGTTCTATAATTTTTATCTGATTTACAAAACCTCGGCTTCGTTTATTTTGCTTATGCTTATTTTAGGTTTGGTTATATCTTGTGCAATTTTTATTTGGAGTTTAATTGACTTCAATCTTTTTAAAAGAAGAATTGACGGCAATTGGGCTATGAAAGTCGTTGATCTTTTTATTTTACTCCGAGGAACGCTCGTTTTGGGTTTCCTTGTTTTTGGGCTGTCTGTTTTAAGCATATCTTGGATTGTTCCGAGATTTTTGCTGGAAAGTATTATGGAAATTTTAAAATGAGTTTGCTTGAAATAAAAGATTTGCATGCCTCTCTTGCAAATGGTGCGGAAATTCTCAAGGGTTTGAATTTAACTGTTAACAAAGGGGAAATTCATGCGATTATGGGGCCAAACGGAGCGGGCAAAAGCACGCTCTCCAAAGTTATAGCCGGGCATCCGAGTTATGTTGTTACAAAGGGTAGCGTGGTGTTTCAGGGAAAGAATTTGCTTGAGCTTTCGGTGTCGGAGCGTGCAAATTTGGGTTTTTTCATAGGTTTTCAATATCCGTTGGAAATTGCGGTTCGCAACGAAGATTTTTTGCGTGCCGCTGTGGATGCCAAGTACAAGGCTCTCAATTTGCCCAAGCTCGGTGAAGATGAATTCAAGGAAAAAATGGAAAAAGCCATGCAGCTTTTGGAGATGGACAGTCGCTATAAAGAGCGAGGTTTGAACGAGGGGTTTAGCGGTGGTGAAAAAAAAAGAAACGAAATTTTGCAAATGGCAATGTTGGAACCGGCACTCGCATTTTTAGACGAAACTGACTCCGGTTTAGATATTGATGCCCTCAAAGTTGTGGCTAATGGAATAAATAATTTAATGAATTCGGAGCGTTCCGTTGTGTTAATCACACACTATCAACGTTTGTTAGACTACGCAAAGCCGCAATTTGTCCACATTCTAATAGACGGCAAAATAGCCAAAAGCGGCGGTTCGGAATTAGCACTTGAGTTGGAGAAAATGGGGTATAGGGTTTAAAAGCATCTATCCATCTCTGCTATAGAATCTACAATGCTTTCCCCATCGGAAAAATAAATTCCATCCGAATTTTCCTTATTCACGCCTCTTATAAAAATATAATACGCACCGCCGAATTGTTTTTTGAAATCAAAACTTTTATGCGTTAATTCAAGCCATCTTTTTAGGGCAACTGCGTAAATATAATATTGCAAATGATAACCGCTCTGCTGCATAGCCTCTTCCATTCCGCTCTGCGAAAAATCATTTAAGCTATTTGATTTCCAATCTAAAATATAATATTTGCCATCCTTACCGAGAAACACCAAGTCTATTGCACCTTTAATATATTTAGCAAATAATTTTTCCAAAGTAAAGTCCTTAATTTTCTCTTTCATTATTTCTTTGATTTTTTTCAAATCTATTTTTTCAGATTTCATAAAAAAGTTAAGCTCAACGCTTTTTTTATCAGCTTTCACATCGCATAAGCTTCCGG
This sequence comes from Candidatus Fibrimonadaceae bacterium, assembly GCA_031286305.1. Classification (GTDB taxonomy): domain Bacteria; phylum Fibrobacterota; class Fibrobacteria; order Fibrobacterales; family Fibrobacteraceae; genus Fibrimonas. Next base: position 15,846 of record JAITUM010000210.1, read on the forward strand.
CATTGCCTAAATTTTTATTTAAAATGAGTTGAATTTGTTCTTCAATCCAATCCTTTCTTTTGCTTCCATCCTGGTCTGAAAATTCCTTAAAACCACCGAGTTTTTTTTCTACCATCTCTTGAATCTCTTCTGTGCTAGCATCAAAATCTAAATTTTCAAAAATATTGTGCAAAAGAGTTCCCATTCTTTTACCCTTTGGAATTATATGCTCTTGCGTAATATGAAAATTTTCAGACTCTAAATACCCGGATATTCCTGTGAAACTCGTTCTTTGCCATGCCGGCTTTACTTGGAAATTTTCAGGCAAAAAATTCTGCATCAGATTATTTTCAACTATATTTTTTTTGTTGTACTCATGTTTTTTTTCAAGAACATTGTCTAAATTTTCAAATGTAATATTTTCATTTTGTATAGAAAATTTTTCAAATATTTCTCTGCAAATGCCATCATTTTTTCTTTTGCGGGGAGAAAAAGCAACGTATAATCTGCGTTTTGCTCTTGTTAAAGCCACATATAAAAGTCGTGCAATTTCTTCATTTTCTTCTTTGTTGTTTAATTCTTTTTTAACCTTATCTTCTGCAAAATATGCTATTGTTTCTTTGCCGTTTGCATGAAAAATATATGGGTTCGGAAATCTATGCGAACGAGGACTTCTACTAATATCCGGCACAAAAACTATATCGAACTGCAAACCCTTCGCTCTATGGATAGTCATGATTTTTAGAGCATCTTCATCTGTTTCCAGCCTTTCTTCTGCTTCTTCGTTTTTCCCCATTTCACTGCAAAACGCGGCAAGACGGTTATTTATTTTTTCCGGAATTTTTCCAAACTTGGTTTCCTCTTCATTTAAGAGTTCCATTAGCTGGCGGATATTAGTTATATTCCGCTCGCCATTTGTGTTTGCAGCAACGCCTTTCCATAAGTTTTGTTTTGTCATAAAAAAATCTATAGCGTTCATAACGCCATGCTTTTCCCATCTCATTTTTGCTTCGTAAGTAGCAATTGCCCATTCTGTGAAAACGTTGTCTATATTTGAAGGTTCAAAACCGCAAAAATTATTTGCAAGCAAAGCTCGGAGGTACTTTACATTATTATTGTAGCAAATTGCGTTTAGCAAAATCCTCAGAAAATTTGCAGCCTCGCTCGCAAAAACGGAAGCTCCTTTTACAATCGCAAAAATATTTTCCTTAGCCAAGGCATTTTTATAATTTAAGCAATCATTGTTATTGTCAAGCAAAATGGCAATATTTTTTGGTTCAAACTTTCCGGAACCTAACAAACGTTTTATCTCTGTGATAACAGCCTTTTGTGCCTTTGGCTCAAATATATCCTTATTTTCACCGCTTGCCCCTTTCCAAATAACAAAGGGATTATATTGAGCATCTGTTTTTTTTATCGGTTCGAGTTCAGTTCCGCATTTAACTTTTTCATAGTTAATTTCATTGCCCATTTTTTCTTTGAAAAAAGAATTGCTAAAAAAAACATTTAGAGCATCTAATAAGGTTTTTTCCGAGCGATAATTTGTATCCATTGAAAATTGATTTTCACCCGCCGTTTTTTTTGCTTCATTGTAGGCAAAAATATCCCCGCCTCTAAATTTGTAAATTGCTTGTTTGGGGTCGCCAATCATAAAAAAACTATTTTTAAATAAATAATCAAAAATTTCAAATTGCATTTTATCCGTATCTTGAAATTCATCTACTAATATGGCACTATACTTTTTCCCTACCGCTTTTTGCAATATATTTTTAGAATCATTTTTTATAGCTCTATAGCAATTTTCAATCATATCATTGAAATCTATAACTTTTAATTTTCTTTTTTCTTCCGATAGTTTTTCATTAACTTCTTTTGCCAATTTACAGACTATTGCGTATTTTAGTTTTTTTTCGGCATCATTTTCTGTTTTCTCTGCCCAAACTTGTTCGTAATTTTCGCCGGTAATTTCTGCTTGAGAATGATTTAAAACAACGCTCACTGCATCTGATAATTCTTTTGGGCTAAGCGTGATTGTTTCATCCAAATTCTGAACTTCTCTTCTCCAAAAATCTGCTACAATTTTATTTTTAATATAACTTGAGTCTGTAATAATTTCTTTTTCTTCAAAGTTTCCGGTTTCAAAAGCAAATTCGCTTAGCAGCCTTTCGCAAAAACCGTGAATAGTAAAAATTGGCATTTCGTCTATGCGGGCAATGGCATCCAATAAATTTACTTTTTTTTCGTTGGAACCATTTTTCCAGTCATCGTATGCTTTTCTAATTTTTTCCGAAGTATTTTTTTTGAGTTCTGCTGTTGCCGCTTTTGTAAAAGTTATCAAAGCTATTTTTTCTATGGGTATATTTTTTTCCAAAAGTAATCTAAGAACAATTAAACCAATAGTATAAGTTTTGCCGGTACCCGCGCTCGCCTCAATGAGAACTTTTTTGTTAAGAGGCAAATTATTCACATCAAGAATTTGCATTTTCTAAATATAGAAAAATCCCCTAAAAAAGCTATCTCACCCTGCTAATATCTACATTGCCGCCATGACGGACGGGGGAAGCGCCAACGCATAAAACGGTGTCTCCAACGCTTATTCCGCTTATAACTTCTACCCTATCAACATAACGAATCCCAAGCTCTATGCGAACAAGCTCGGCCTTGCCACCCTTGTACAAATATACATTGCTGCCAAGAGCATCACTTCCAATGGCTTCCGGCGGAATAGTCAAAGACTCTCTTGGCGGTAATTCAAGAAAAAATTCCAATGGGGCACCAGGAACAAGCTCTTCGTGCTGCCCCTTTATTACCGCCCTCGCTTGCAGGGTTTTGGTTGAAGCATCCAAAGAACTTTCCAAAGCCAAAATTGTAGCCTGATAGCTCATTCCACCACGATTAAATGAC
>JAITUM010000077.1 GCA_031286305.1 Candidatus Fibrimonadaceae bacterium
GCTCTACGCGGGGGTCGCGCAAATCTGAAAAAAATGAAATGGGGCTTTTCATGGAAAATTAGTCTGCCTATGGTAAAAATCAGCCTCTATTATAGAAAATTAAGATGCGTTTGCCCTGATGTCCCAAGCAATGTAACTCCGCATCCACTCAGTAATTTTCTACATTCTCCCCCATGCTCCATTTCCTCTGTTCGCTTAACCAGCCCTTACCCTCAGGTACAGGCTCTACTATAATAGGAAGCACAGCACAGCACAGCACAGCACAGCACAGCTGATAAAAGCAAAGCTATAAAATTAAATTTCACATTTTTTCCGTTTTTTCAATTTTTTCAATCTTTTTACAGGAGATACAATTATGAATAGAGTTAAACTTACTCTTTTGGCGGCGGCAAGCATTGCTGCCTTATGTTTCACGGCTTGCGAGCAGTACGACGATGAGAGTGATTTTCGCGTTGCTCCTTTGGACGGCGGCAAGTCGATGGAAATTACGAAATATGTTGGGCAGAAACAGACTGTCCGTATTCCATCGCGTTTACAGGGAAAGCCTGTTGCGAGTATAGGGAAAGAAACATTCAAAGGAAAAGGGTTAATAAGCGTTATCATTCCCAATAGCGTTACTACGATTGGTGAACATGCCTTTGCCGAAAACCAGCTTACTAGTGTTTCTATTCCTAAGAACGTGACAATTGGTGCGGGTGCATTTACTGGTAATCAACTGGCTACCACTGTTGCCCCGGTCGAGTTTACGGACTCCCGAGATGGCAAGAAATACAAGGCAATTAAAATAGGCTATCAATTTTCACTTCGAACTTGGATGGCTGAGAATTTGAATTTCAATGCTAGTAGTAGTGTATGTTATGAAAACAGCGAAAGCAACTGTAGTACTTATGGTCGCCTTTACAACTGGAGTACAGCGCTAAATGCTTGCCCTGCAGGCTGGCGTTTGCCCAATAATGCAGAGTGGCAAGAACTTGTAGATTTTGTTGGCAATAATGCGGGAACGAAGCTAAAGATAGCAAACGGCTGGAACGGCAATGGTAATGGTACGGACGATTTCGGCTTTTCGGCCCTTCCGGGTGGCATCGGCGACTCTGATGGCAGCTTCGACTACGTTGGTAACTACGGCTACTGGTGGAGTGCTACAGAGAGCGATGCTAGATTTTCCTACTTTCGGAGCATGAGCGCCGTCAGAGGCGACGTGGGCAGGATCTACTACCCCAAGACGGGTCTGCTCAGTGTTCGTTGCGTTCAGGACTGATGCGCGCTGTGTTTGCGAAGCGAACACAATGCGCCGCACATAGCGGAGTGGAACGGAGCAATGGGCGCTGCCGTATTTTGTTTACAATTTAATCCAGGGTAAGGCACGCCTTACCTCTACAGGTGCGGATACAAATTTTTCATTGAACGTTTTGAATATAATTGTGAATATTTCGCCAGTTTTACCCTAATGCGGAATGTGGGATTATCAAACCGGGCAATCCAACGTGATTGTGAATTTTGCACAACGTTGATTGCCCAACAACGACATTGTGCACCCATGCGCAACAAAATCCAAAAAAAATCGGGGCGTTGCGGGGCGTTTGGTGAGCGGAGCCGAACCAGCCCCGCATTGGGGGTAGCGGAATAAGTATGCCTGCACAATTGGTAGAGCGTTTGTAGATGGGCTTTTAAGGAAAATGCAGGAAAACGCAGTTTGCAGCGAGGGGGATTTTTCCCCCATACCCCATACCCCATACCCATTGAGTTAACACCCCTAATGTTTTGCATTTCGCTGGTGAATCGCCAAAGGCGAGTAATCATTAATTACTATATTTACCCAAACATAAGCTACTTTAGGAGAGGCTATGAGCATTATAAATAGAAGAGACATTATAAAGCAGATTGCTGCGCGCAGTCCTGTTGATGTTAAACCTTCTCCGGATATTTATGATATCTGGGCAGCCGATGTTTTTGACTTGGAAAAAATGAAAAACGTGCTGACAAAGCAAATTTTCAGTTCTTTGGAAAAAACCATAATGCTCGGAACACCTTTGGATGCAAGCGTGGCAGACGAAGTAGCTGCCGTGATGCGCAACTGGGCTATTAGCCATGGCGCAAAATATTACTCGCACGTGTTTCACCCCTTAACAGGCGCAACAGCCGAAAAACACGACGGCTTTATAGCCATTAACCGCAGCGGCAAGCTTGTATCCGAGTTTTCCGGCAAACAACTCATTCAAAGCGAGCCGGATGCAAGCGCATTCCCAAATGGCGGCATTCGCTCAACATTCGAAGCTAGAGGTTACACTGCGTGGGATGTGACAAGCCCCGCATACTTAATGGAAACCTCAAACGGCGCAACGCTTTGCATTCCCACAGCATTCGTATCTTGGACAGGTTCAGCTCTAGACAAAAAAACTCCGCTGCTCCGTTCAAACATGGCTATAAACCGCACGGCAAGCAGGTTGCTGAAAATTTTAGGGCACGAGGAAAATACAGCCATAAGCACCAGCGCGGGCCCTGAACAGGAATATTTTTTGATAGATGCCGCATTTGCAGCTGCTCGCCCGGACTTGCTCCTTGCAGGCAGAACACTTTTTGGTAAACCCAGTGCAAAAGGCCAAGAATTCGGAGACCACTATTTTGGAGCCATACCTGAAAGGGTTCAAATATTCATGCAAGATGTGGAAGAAAAACTTTACCGCTTGGGAATCCCTGCAAAAACTCATCATAACGAAGTTGCTCCCGGGCAATTTGAAATTGCTCCTCTTTACGAAAACTCAAATATAGCGAGCGACCACCAGCAGCTTGTTATGACAACCTTAAAAGCCTACGCCAAAAAACACGGCTTTTTATGCCTTTTGCACGAGAAACCTTTTAAAGGCATTAACGGCAGCGGCAAACATGTGAACTGGTCCATAAGAAGCGCAAAACTCGGCAACCTGTTAGACCCGGGTGACACCCCTCATGCAAACATGCAATTCCTTTTGTTCTGCGGAGCGATTATCAGAGGGGTTCACAAATATGGCAACTTGCTCCGCGCGGTTGTGGCAAGCGCAGGCAATGACCATCGCCTTGGAGCAAATGAAGCGCCACCCGCTATCATGAGCATTTATTTGGGCACCCAGCTCACAGATGTATTTGAGCAGATTAAAGCCGGTGCATTAAAGAGTTGCGAAAAAACAAGCCTTATGAACATAGGTGTAGACACCATTCCGCCGCTTCCCAAAGATCCCGGCGACCGCAACCGCACTTCGCCCTTTGCCTTTACCGGAAACCGCTTTGAGTTCCGTGCCGTTGGTTCCAGTCAATCCATAAGCGATTCTTTGGTTGCCATAAATACCATAGCGGCAGATTCCATAGACTGGGTTGCTTCAAAACTGGAAGAATATATTGAAGGTGGAAAAAAGATAGAAGAAGCTTGCACAACTGTTTTAAAAGAGATAGTAGATAACCATAGCGCAATTATATTTAACGATAACAGTTATTCGGAAGAGTGGCAAAAAGAGGCTGAAAAGCGTGGGTTGCCTAATTTAAAAACCAGTGCGGAAGCTTTGCCGGTTTTGAGGAAACAAGAAATTATAGATTTATTTGAGGAGCAAAAAACAATCACTCCAATTGAGCTTGCAGCCCGCTTTGAAATTGCCTCCGAGCAATACATTAAAACTATTGATGTAGAAGCGAAGTTGGTTTTGGATATTGCAAAAACAAAAATTTTGCCTGCTTCCATAGCTTATTTAACGGAGCAGGTTGAATCTTTTGAAATTCTTAAGGGGTTTTCTTTGAACCGTTCAAACATCAACATTGTGGCAGGCTTAATCAAGGAATTGCAAAATGCCATTGCAGGTTTGAAAATAAATTTGCACAAAAACCATGAAGGTGATATTGAGAATCAATTGAAATTTTATGCGAAGTATGTTCTCTTTTACATGGGCGAAGTTCGCGCTGCCGTAGACGCACTTGAAAGCGAGGTAGCAGACGACTACTGGCCCCTGCCGAGTTACATGGAGATGTTGTTTATAAGGTAAGTGTACCCATGGAAAGTTTCTAGATTACAGAAGATTACGTAAAATGAACGGGAGTTAGAGATTAAATTTATTTTCTACCTTAACCTCCATGCCTAAATATGCACCACAAGAGATAGAGCCAAAATGGCAAAATTACTGGGAAGAAAATAAAACTTTTCGCACGCCGGAACCACGCGACAAGGCGAAGAAATTTTATTGCCTTGACATGTTCCCTTATCCAAGCGGATCCGGCTTGCACGTTGGACATCCCGAGGGTTATACTGCCACGGATATAATTTGCCGCTATAAAAGAGCAAATGAATTTCAAGTTTTGCATCCAATGGGATGGGACGCTTTTGGGTTGCCCGCCGAACAATACGCAATACAAACCGGCACGCATCCCGCTGAAACAACGCAAAAAAACTGCGATACATTCCGCCGACAAATCAAAAGACTTGGTCTCTCTTACGACTGGGAGCGCGAAATAAATACCACAGACCCAAAATACTACAAGTGGACTCAATGGATTTTTTCAAAACTCTACAACACATGGTTTGATGTTGAGCAAAACAAAGGCCGCCCAATTAGCGAGCTGCAAATTCCTGCAGAAATTTCTGCAAAAGGCGATGTTGCAATAAAAGAATACATCAAAGAAAAACGCCTTGCATACTATGCCGATGCACAAGTATGGTGGTGCCGCAAATGCAAAACCGTGTGTGCAAACGAAGAAGTTTTGGCAGATGGTTCCCATGAAAAATGCGGAACCTTTGAAATTGAACACCGCAATTTAAAACAATGGCAACTGCGCATTCCGCTATATGCAGAACGTCTTTTAGATGGTTTGGAAAATTTAGATTGGCCTGCCGGCATAAAAGATATGCAGCGCAATTGGATTGGAAAATCCCGTGGCGCGCTGGTGGATTTTGGTTCCATACGCGTATATACAACTCGCCCGGACACATTGTTTGGTGCAACATACATGGTTCTTGCGCCCGAACATCCGCAAACAGCAAAACTGACTACACCCGAGCAAAAAGAAGCGGTGGAGGTCTACGTAAAAGCGGCATCCTTAAAAAGCGAACTCGATCGCACCGAGCTTGCAAAAGAAAAAACCGGCGTGTTCACCGGCTCTTATGCAATAAACCCTGCAAACGGAAAAGAGATTCCAATATGGGTGGCAGACTATGTTTTAATGGGTTATGGCACCGGCGCGATTATGTCTGTGCCTGCGCACGATACGCGCGATTTTGAGTTTGCCAAAAAATTTGGCCTTCCGGTTGTTTGCATAATGGAGCCATCGTGCTCTGATGTAAAAGAAAAGGTGCTTGCAGGTGAGGCTTGCTGGACAAATGACGGAAAATATATTTGCTCTGCAAATGATGAGCTTAGCCTGAACGGACTTTCCAAAGAAGAGGGCATTGCAAAAATGACGGAGTGGCTTGAAAGCAAACAAATTGGCAAAGCTACAACCAACTATAAAATAAGAGACTGGCTCTTTAGTCGCCAACGTTATTGGGGCGAACCATTCCCCATTGTCCACTGGGAATGCGGGGAAATTTCTTTGGTTGACGAAAAAGAATATCCGGTGCTTTTGCCCGAACTCTCCGATTATAAACCCGGAGATGGCGGTGTTTCGCCTTTGGCAAATGCAAAGGATTGGTTTGGCATAACAGACAAAAATGGCCGCAAAGGAACAAGGGAATTAAACACAATGCCGCAATGGGCAGGGAGCTGCTGGTACTATCTGCGCTACATAGACCCAAACAACGAAGCCGCTTTTGTGGATAAAAATTTGGAAAATTTCTGGATGCCCGTAGACCTATATGTAGGCGGTGCCGAACACGCCGTTTTGCACTTGCTCTACAGCCGTTTTTGGCACAAAGTTCTTTTCGACTTAGGTCTTGTATCCACAGACGAACCCTTCCAAAAACTGTTCAACCAAGGCATGATATTAGCATTCGCCTACGAAACCGTCGCCGGCGCAAAAGTGCCCAGCGACGAAGTAGAAGAACGCGACGGTAAATTTTATTGTAAAAATACCAACGCCGAACTAAAACAAATCATTGCCAAAATGAGCAAAAGCCTGAAAAACGTGGTAAATCCCGACGATGTTGTTGACCAATACGGAGCGGATTCCCTTCGTCTTTACGAAATGTTTATGGGGCCGCTTGATGCCGTTAAACCTTGGCAACCGCAGGGTATTGAAGGGATGTATCGCTTTTTGAGCCGCGCCATGCGTTCTGTTGCCGGCGACGAGGGAACACCTGAATACGCAAACGACACTCCGCCGGCAGAACTAACTCGCCTTATGCACCAAAGCATTTTTAAAGTTGGCGATGACATTGAAAACCTGCGCCTAAACACCGCTATTAGCCAACTGATGGTTTTCAACAATGAGCTAATTAAGCAAACGGTGCGCTACCGCGAGCCTTGCGAAGTTTTTGTAAAACTTTTGCACCCCTTTGCTCCACACTTGGCCGAAGAACTGTGGCAAACTTTGGGGCACAGCGAAAGCCTTACCAGCGTGGCATGGCCCACCGGCAACGCCGAGCTTGCCGCTGAAGATACTGCTGAAATAGTTTTTCAGGTAAATGGCAAAGTTCGAGCAAAAGCGCAGCTCCCTAAAAGCCTTGGCAAAGAGGAATTGGAGAAAATCGCCATGCAAAATGAGGCAATTAAAGCAAATATCGCCGGTAAAAAGATTGTTAAGGTGATTATTGTCCCCGGAAAGCTGGTGAATGTAGTTGCTAATTAATTTCTATATTATACCAAAATGGAGTTTTTGTTATGTTGAAACGCTTAACTTTGTTGCTTTTTGCATTGGCACTTATGTCTTTGGCTGCTTGCGCGTCTAAAGGGTCCCGAGCTTCTTATGATGATGACGATGGTGGCGGCGGTGGCGGCGGCGGTCGTTCAGCCCCTGTTAGAGCAGATGATCTTAATCAGGCTCAGAGGGAAGCTACTAGCTTAACAGAAGAAAATCATAAAATGGCAAGAGAGATTTTCGAGCTAAAAAACAGGCTTGGCTTGCCAACAGACGAATAATTTTCTATATTTACCAATCCTGGGAAGGTGACCGAGCTGGCCGAAGGTGCGTCCCTGCTAAGGACGTGTGGGCCTAAAGCCCACCGCGAGTTCGAATCTCGCCCTTCCCGCTTAAAAAACAGGCCTCTTAACTGGCCATAGCCCTGAGGCGAGGGTCGTCGCTCTCTTTAATTTCATCAAAATGCATAGGCTTAGTGAGTTTTTTATCAATTAAAAAAGATATTTTGCTGTTCAAATCGCGAGCTACCTGCAAATCGCTTATCACCATTACAATAGTGGTTTTGTAAAGCTCCCTTAGGTTGTCTATAAGAGATAGCAGATTAACGCGGCTGTTTTTATCCAAGCCGGCGGTAGGTTCGTCTAAAAGAAGAATTTTTGTGTCTAGCGCCCAAGAGCGTGCAATGGCAACTCGCTTTCGCATTCCCAAAGAAAGGGAATAAGGATATTCGTCTGCAAAACCGCTCGCAAGCATTAGCAGCAAAGCGCGGTTCACTTTTTGCTCAATTTCTTCGTCTGTACCCATCTTGTGATAGCGCAGCGGAACCGCTATGTTATCCTTAACCGTAAGGTCAGAAAGCAAAGCGTCATTCTGAAACACAAAACCAACTCCCTTTTGAGCCATGGATAAAGCTGTCCAATCGCTCGGCTTAACAGGCTCACCAAAAAGCGAAATGCTTCCGGATGCGGCTTTATCCAAACCGGCAATCACCCGCAAAAGCGAGCTTTTGCCTTCACCGGACTTCCCCGTGATGCAAACTATATCACCCTTCTCAAGAAAAAGATTAACACCATCCAAAATTTGAAGCGGTTTTGGTATAGTATGGGCAAATTTCAAGTTTCTTATTGCAATGCTTTCCATTATTTCCTTTTCTTTTTGATAGGTCTTGGCTGCCTGCGGTGAACTTCCATTATTAACTCTCTAACCTCTCTTAACAACTCTTCTGCCAAATCTAATGTTTCTTGCGTAGCGGCTTCCAAGGCATCCCATAAATGCCCATAGACTATGAACAAATTATGAGCCTGCTCATACTCCAAATCCAAACTTGCCTGCAAATATGCAACTATATTTTGCACCTGGTTTCGCCTTTCCAAATCGCCCGCTCTAACTGCGTGCATAAGGAGCAGAGCCTTTTCCAAAAGCATTTGATGAGATTTTAACTTACCGGCAGTGTAGGCTGCACCATAAGCATACAAACGAACCGCTTCTTTTTTTTCCCAATTATTGTCTGAACTAGACTCCATTCTTTAATCTAATTCCCCAATAATGCCAGCATAGAATTCCTTGAAACATCTTGGAAATTGCGTTGCGCAAGTAGCGCGCTTTGGTTCAGAATATCTTCCCTGGCTTTGTCCATGGCAGCTTGGGCAAAATCCAAGCTCTCTACGAGCTGGAGCGCAGCCGTTGTGTTGATATTCATATTTTCATTGTTATTATAGGCATGTTCCAAACGGTTGTATTGAACGCCAAAATTGACTCTTGTCTCTATAACCGTTTCTCTAGCCTGGCTTATGCCGTTCATAGCCGCTGCTGCACCTTCTCTGGATAATATATCCATATTCATTATGCCGAGAGCCTCGGGGCGCAGGTCGGACTTTGCAACATCTATCTGATTTGGACCACCCGCATTCGGGCCAACCTGGAATTTGCCGGTGCCATCACTCAGAGCGCTTTGCCCTGAAAGCAAGTCTTGCGTGTTGAACTGCGTGCTTTTTGTTTGCCGGTCTATTTCTTGCTTCAGTTGCTGAAATTCCATGTTGAGGGCTTTGCGGTTGTCGCTGTTTAGGGTATCGCTTGAAGCCTGAACGCTTAGCTCATACATGCGGTTAAGCATATCGGATATGCCTTGCGTTGCGCCTTCGCCTATGTTCAGCGCGCTCATGGCATCGCCAATATTTATAGCGTTGGCTTTGTACCCGCGCGACATGGATTCTAGTAGTTTTGCAACAGCCAGCCCAGACGCATCGTCTTGCGCACGGTTAATCCTCTTTCCCGTCCCCATTTTCTCATGGATCTTGGAAAGAGCCTTTTGCCTTTCGTTAATCTTTTGATTTAGCCCCAATCCGGAGGCTTTATCTACTACTAGCATTGCCATGTTGCACCTCTCTTGCTTGAGCCTTAGGCTCTAACATCTACCTCTTCAATATTCTTAACATCATTCATATTTCCGGTAGCACTAGCACTGCCTCTAGCGTTATCTATGCTACCATCATTCACACTCTGATTGCTCAATTTCTCATTAGCCAGCTTTTCGCCGGCATTAACAGCACCGGGTTTTGCGGTTCTGTTACCTTCATTTTCCTGAGCAATTACGGTTCTTGCGGGCGTAATCGGTTCTATGGTCATAAAAAACCTCCTTTTTTGCGGACTAACCCTAATCCTTTATCGGCATAAAGATAGAAAAACTTTAGTAAATAATGATTAACTCAATGTTTGGGAGTGGGGATGGTGTTTTTTTTAAAAAAACGACCTTTTTTTCACTTCCCATGGACATCGTAAAATAAATTTTCTATATTATGCGCCATAACTATGACTAGAAGTGTGTGTCTGGAGTTTTATAATTATTTCGGAAAGTGGCAAAAGCCGTCCGTGGAGGCTACTTCATTATATGGTCAGATATAATAATAAGCAGTTTGATAAAATTGTGACAGAGCTTAAACCTGAAGGTTACTTTATAGGAGAAAGAGCAGAAATCAAACAATCATTGGAGTTTTTGCCGCAATGGCTTTTCTTTGCTGCTGTTGCTTTAATTCCTAGTGTCATTTCTTATCTTAGAATAATCAGAAAAGATGATATTTTCGGGGCATTCTTTTTAAATCATCAAATCCTTTATGTTGGCTTTACACTAGCACTTGCTCTTTTTATAGAACAAGTACAAAAAACAGGGTTTAGACCTAGGCATTTTATTTACTTGTTTATGATTCTTATAGGTTTGGCATTTTATATTTTATTAGATAATGAAGTGTCTTTTAATTTATTTTCAGAATATGAAAATTCTGCTCGTAATATAAATTTCCTTTATTTAATTAGCGTTTTGGCGTTTGGCTTTGGTGGCTATTTGCCACAGAATTTTTTTGTATTTTTCCAAAAGATTAGGAGGAAGTGAAATGGTGTCTTTAGTTGCAGCTACGTTTTTTTTAGCGCTGTTCATTCTTTACGTTTGGATGGGCTCTCGCCCATCTAGCGCCCGTCGCTCATCGTGCAAATTGCCTTTGTTGCACATATTAGTTAACAGTTCCGGACCGTATAAACTTCCCGATTTATCGGACAGTCGTGAATTTATAAAGAAAAAGGAAAATATTGAAGCCTTGAATAGAATTCAAAATAAGAGGGACGATGAATTATGTCATATAATATAAACTATGGATATATACCCTCTTCTATTACAGATGAATTCAGTAAAGAAGATATTCAAAAAAGATATGATTACTATTTAGCTGTTGCTAAAGAATTTATAAAAGAAAGAAATCTTGAAAATGTTGTGATTATGAATGAAGATATACTGTGGCATGTCATATTAGATTGTTATGCTGACATATCACGGTTAAAATCGTTTCATAAGTTAAAGGAAGTAAATGAAGTTAAAACAATACCTTATGAAATTTACTGGTTTTTAGAAAGAAAACCTTTGCAAATTATAAAAGATAATGAGCAAAGTATTTTCATAAATGAAGCTTTTGCCCTTTTTCAAATATTATTATTTATTTCGAAGAATAGCGAAGATAATTTTACTACTCTTACAGATAAGAAATTTAGTTATTTTACTGATACTTTATTCTATTTTTTAAAATACCGTATCAAAAGCCCTCAATCAATAGAATTAATGCTTCTAGCATTTGAAGCAGGTAAAGAATACCAAAAAGTACTCAAGTAACGATTCTTTGAAAAAAGTTTCCTGTTTTCCGCATTGGTACACCCAATCCTGATTTTTCTTCATTTTGCATTTTGGGTGCCTCATTGTCGAAGATAGAAAAACGGAGAAATCAGGGTTAGTGTGCTTACTTTAGCGATTAAAATTTACCCACTGTTAAGCCGGCATATAAGCCCGGCCACATACGAACTTTGTGCTTTCCGTTGTCAAAAGTCCAGTCCCAGTGGTAGCCGCCGCGAGGTTTAATGTGCAAGTCGTCTCCGTAACCTTCTGTGAGGGCGTTTAGAGTTAAGCCGCTTGTTAAAGCCACGCCGGGCAGAACTTTGTATGCTGCGCCAAAGCGTGCTTTATGAAAATAATTGCCCGGATCGTCTTTACTTACATTCATAAACCCAAAATTATGCGGATTTTTGTCGTAAGTATTTAAGAAGGCGTAGTCAAGGCTAAAAAAGTTACCCCACATTCCAAAGCGAGTTCCAAGACCCAGTCCCCAGCTCTGCGGAAATTTATCGCTCCAGCTGCCGAGTTTCATTTCAGCCGTATATTCAAAAAGCGTGTAAAGATAAGGCGTTCCCATGTGCAAAACGGTGCCCGCTCTGCCGGTTTCATCTACATAAAATGTTGCATCTATAATGCCGTTGCCAATGATGTTTATTAAACCTATTGGAGTTTTATCACTCTTTGCAGCAACATTTATAATACCAACTTGCCGTCCAACATGACCACCCACATTGATTACACCACCCTGCAATGTCTCGGTTTTCCCAGCTACATTGATTATACCACCCTGAACTTTGCCTGCATTCCCAGCTACATTGATTGCACCACCTTGAGCGTATTCCGTGCTACCGGTCACATTGATTACGCCGCCCTGAACATAACCCGCATTGCCAGCTACATTGATTACACCACCCTGAGCATATTCCGTGCTACCTGTTATATTAATTGCACCGCCTTGTACTTTTCCGGCATTGCCAGCCACATTGATTACACCACCTTGGCCATATTCTGTGCTACCAACCAAGTTAATCACACCGCCTTGACCATAACTAACTTTGCCTCCTATATTTATTACAGAAGCTTGCGCACCATCTAAATTATGAGCATAAACATTTATCACTCCCGCCTGCACGCCTTTGCCATTCCCTGCTAAATTAAAGGGAGCTGCCTGCGCACCGCTGAAATTTCTCGCAAAGTTAAACGCAGCTGACGCTTGAAGTCCGTAAAAATCTTTGGCGGCAATGTTGCCAAGCGCTGTAAACTGAGTGCCCGCCATATCATCTGCTGCTATATTTCCAAGAAGAGATAATTGCGTTCCTACAAAAGCACTGCCTGCGAATGTAAAGAAAATTCCTAACTGCACACCATTTGCCGGTTCGGTACTATACCCAAAAGGGTTAAACTTAAACGGAGCTATGCGTGCAGAATCCAAGCTAGTCATAACAGTATCGGCATCGCCGCGAGCAACGGCAACTTCTCTTTCCACGCTTCTCATGTTGCTCATTGAAAGAACGTGTTTTTTGCCGTCTTTAAGCTCAAAATCGCCGGCTCTCCACAAGCGGCTCGGAGCCTCCATTTGCACCGAATATTTCCCTGCCGGAAGCCCAAGTTCTAGAGGTCTGCCGGCAACTTTATGAAGCTCTGCAACCAAGTTCCCCTTATCATCTCTAATAAAAAAGCGGCCAGCCATGTCTTTTTCCAGCACCAGACTTGCGGAAACTTGGCGCAAATCGGTCATAACAACATCGCCGGTGCCGGCAAGGTTCATGTCGCGGCTCGGATGCTGCACACCGCCGCTTGTGGACTGGGTTTGCCGCATTGTTTCGTTAAACGCAAATTGATAGGCTTCGTTCAGGGTCACTTTGCCATCGCCGGTCATGTCTGCGGCGCCGCGCAGGCCATTCACCAAAGCGTGGGTGAAAAAGCTGCCTTTTAGGCGGTCGCTTTCTTGGCTCACCTCGTTTTCATTAGAGCTGGTCAAGAATGCATAACCCTTCATTTCGCTGCTGGCATCTTGCAAAAATGCCGGTCTTGAAACGCCGCCCTTTGTTCTGGTTATGGCCCCCGAACCGCAGGCATCAATCACAGCGACTTTTACATCTGCATTCAGGGCATGAACGTTTTGGCGAAAATCTGCCCAGCTGTAAATATCGCGACCAAGCCTTAAACCCTGCTCGTCTGCATGGCCGCTATAGTATACAATCACCTCTTTGCGGGTGTCGGGGTTTCTTTGCAAGCGTTTTTCCATTTCGGCAAAGCCGTTTTGCATAGCTGCGGAATTTGGGCCTAAAACGCGCAAAACATTGTTTTTTTCTATGCCTCCCATTTGAGACATAACACTAGCAAAAGAATTGGCATCGCTTTCTGCGTAGCGAAGCAAAACCTTACTCGAGCCGCCGTTATTCGCGCCGGCAACCAGCAAAAAGCGTTCAACCTTCTGCGGAGCGGCATATCCAAAAGCCGCTAAAATCAACGAAAATGCAAAAATAATCTTTTTCATAACCATTAAACACCTAAGATAGGAGAAAGTGTTACTTTAAATGGTTCTCCAATGCATTTGGCTACGTTTTTTTTCAATTGTTCGTAAGTCATGCTTTCTATTTCTTGGACAGTTATGATTTTATGCGGGATAATTCTAATTTCGCCGGGATAAAAGGCCAAACCTGTTTTGGGCAAAACTTTATGCGCACCTATAATGGTAATTGGGAATATAGGGACATTAGCCTCTTTTATTATGCGAAAAACCCCGCTTTTAAAGGGTAAAAGCTCGCCGTTTTCCGAACGCGTTCCTTCCGGAAAAGCCATAACCGGAAAATTTTGCGAAAGCCTGCGTTGAATTTTTTTTGGCAAATCTGCATTTGCCTGCCGGTTGCCTCGCTCAACAGGGATGCTACCGGTATAAAATAAGAGTGGTCCAAAATAAGGAACTTTAAACAAGCTTTTTTTTGCCAAGAATGCACATGGAAAAATTTTATGCATAAGAGCCGGGACATCTATAAAGCTTTGATGGTTGCTGAGCATAAAACAGGCTTTGCCCTGTTCCGGCAAATCTCCTTCCAGCTTAACTTTAACGCCAAACAGAAAAAATACAACTGCAAAAAAAGGTTTGCATACAAGAACAAATTTATGCCGTTGCCCGGATATTGCGCAATACAAAAGCCATGGCGGAATAACAAAGAGCAAACCTATGCCAACGAACAAGTAAAAAAGAATGCCTAAAAAAGTCGCTCTTATTTTTGCCATTTTAATGTTTCACCGGCCCGCAAGGGCACCGCTCCGTCCATTGTTTTTGGAACCTGCCATTCTGTTTTTATGTATTCAACAGCTTCTGTTTGTCGGGGAATTTTGTAAAAATCCGCTCCAAAACCGGCAATGAAGTTTGGAAGCAAATCCAGCTTATTTTCTTTTTCAAATTCTTCTATTAAAATTGGGATAGCCACAGGTGCTGAGTAAATCCCTGCCGCTCCGCCCAAGCATTCTTTTTTTTCCAAGGAATGAGGTGCGCTGTCTGTTCCAAGGAAGAATTTTTTGTTTCCGCTGAATGCAGCTTGCCTCACAGCCTCTCTATCTCGCGGGGAGTTGGGCAATGGTTTGCAGAAATTTTGTTGTTTAAGCGAAGCTCCAATAACATCGTCCAGTGTTAAAATCAAATGATGAACGGTTATGGTTGCGGCAATATTTTGCGGCAAGCCGGCAATGCACTTCACAGCTTCTGCAGTGGACACATGCTCCAAAACAATGCGGAGGTTTGGAAATTCTTTGCTAAGTTTTTCAAGGTGTTTTAAAAATTCTCTTTCTCTGTCCAAGCAAAATGCGTCCGGTTCTTCGCCGTGCAGAGATAAGACTAAATCCAGCTTTTCTATTAGGGTTATTGTTGGGTATATATCTTCTATTTGTGAAACGCCGTCTTGGCTATTTGTTGTGACTCCGAATGGATAATATTTTGCTGCAACCACCCCGTTTTTTTGCATTTCCAAAAGTTCTTGTTCGGTGTAATTTTTACTTAGCTTAAATGTTAGCAAAACATCCAAGTTTGGAGCCGCCGCTAAAATTTCTTTTTTGTATTGCTTCGCGGCTTCTGCCGAGTCTATTGGAGGTTCGGTATTTGGCATTGCCAAAACGCGCCCAAATTGCTCTGCAGCCCGTTTTGCATAATTAGCCAAATCATTCCCTTGTCGCAGGTGAATATGAAAGTCATCAGGAAGCGGTAAAGTAAGTTTTTGCAGCATAAGGATAATGTAGTAAATACTTGCTGATGGACTTACTTGGGTATGGGGTATGGGGTATAGGGTATGGGGAATTGCACAAAAAATAGCAAAACCTGTTCAGAAACAATGTTTTTTTGCACCACCTATACCCCATACCCATTGAGTTAACACCCCTAATGTTTTGCATTTCGCTGGTGAATCGCCAAAGGCGAGTAATCATCGCTTACTATATTTACTAGAAATAGGTGTTTTGCATGAACAATGTAGATAGGTTAAGGAAAAATGGAACTTTAACTCGTGGGGAGTTTAAGGCTTTGCTAACGGATAAGCAAGGGGAATATTTATTTGCGCAAGCTAGGGAAGTGACTGAGCAAAATTTTGGCAATAAAATTTACACTCGCGGTCTGATTGAGTTTTCAAACTATTGCAAACAAAATTGCTTGTATTGCGGGCTGCGTTGTGATAACAAAAAGTTGGAACGTTATCGTTTGAACAAGGAAGAGATTTTGCAATGTTGCGCGGAAGGGCACGATGTTGATACCTTTGTTTTGCAATCCGGAGAAGATGATTTTTACACAACAGAAAAGATGGTGGATATTATAAAAGCTATTCGCCAACGCTTCCCTGATTATACCGTAACGCTGAGCCTCGGCGAAAAAGATGCAAGCGCATATCAGGCGTATTACGATGCCGGTGCCAGGCGCTTTCTGCTTCGCCATGAGACTATTGATTCGGGGCATTATCGCAAATTGCATGCCGGCAAAAGGGAGATTGCAACCCGCATAGAGTGTTTAAGGCAATTGAAGAGAATAGGTTTTCAAACCGGCAGCGGGATTATGGTAGGTTCTCCTTGGCAAACGCTGGATAACATTATTGATGATATTTATTTTTTGGGGATATTCAAGCCGGACATGCTTGGTATAGGCCCTTATTTGGTGAGCAGAGATACTCCCTTTGCGAATCGAGAAAACGGCAGTTTGGAATTGACCCTCCGTTTGCTTGCGATTTTCCGTTTGATGCACCCACGTGTGTTGATGCCTGCAACCACGGCTCTAATCTTCATTCATCCTCAGGGCAGGGAAATGGGCTTTTTAGCCGGCGCCAATGTTGTTATGCATAGTTTAACCCCCTCACATGTTCGCGAAAAATATCGTTTATATGATAAATAAGGGGAGTGTCCCGGCTGTATAAATAATAGTGCTGAATTTGTGGCTTTTTTGGCGAATATTTCCGTTTTCCCCCTTGACAAAGTTGATAAGTTATTCTATATTTAGGCTGAATTACGGTTTGAATGAGGTTAAAAATGGCAAAAAAAGGCATTTGTGCGGTTTTCTCGCGCCCCTTCGGGCGTTTGTTTGGACATATCGGGGTTCTAACGGTTTTGATATTGGTAATGGGGGCATGGGCTCAAGTGCCGATTTGGGGCACAATAGATGTAAGCGCAGATATGAGCAACCCAACTTTTTTCCATAACGATGGCGCAACTCCAAACAATGTTATATCTTGCGTACGTAGCGACGGAGGTGCTCCGTCTGCAGCTTGCCGTCTTGCCAATTCGGGTGACGTTATTACAATTACCGACGGAAATTGGATTTTAACCGGCATTACCGGATTTAGAACAGTAGTAGTAACTCCAGCTAATGATAGTACAGAAGTTAATTTGATATTAAATAATGTTTCAATATCGTCGGGTTTTAATCCGCCTCTCACTATAAATGGTGGTTCCGGCGGAACAGTAAATTTGTTAATAGGAAAAGGAACGGATAATAAATTTATGGCAGGCGGTCGCGGTGCGGCAGGAATTTATTTAGGCACTACGGGTACTGCCGAAACCACTAGGGTTAGAACACATATAAAAGATGCTTCCGGAGAAGGTCATTCCGGTGAATTGCATGCTAGAGGGGCAGGTGCATTTGGATCAAGAGCGGGTAATGCGTATCCGGCCGGTGGAGGTGCGGGAATAGGCGGAAATGCAGCTTATTGTACTGAATTTTCGAGTCCGGTTGCTAACTGCCGTCATCCATCTGCTTTTGGACCGCTTACTATTGAAGGTGGTAAAGTATTTGCAACGGGTGGTATGAGCCTTGCTCCGAGCAGTTGTAACAGCAATAACTCTGCTTGCGGTGGTTCCGGTGCAGGTATTGGTGGCGGTGGTGGCATACGAGGAAATAATGGTCAGATTGGCGTTATTAATAATACGGCTGCAGGTGGAAACATTGCTATAAGCGGTGGAACTGTTGTTGTTAAGGGTGGTCAATGGCGTAATGGATTTACCAATGGTATTGGTAGTGGAGGCACGGCAGTTGAAGAGGATGCTTCTGAGACTATAAGAGCTTTTTTGGGGACAGCTCCTACTTTAACTATCACCGGTGGTAGCTTAACGGCAATGGATGATGATGGTCCCTTTTCCGGGGGAATCGGTTTGACTGTAACCAATCGTACTCGCCAGGCGCTTCAAATGGGTGCGGGTTTGAATACTAGAAACAGGCATGTGACAACATCAAACCTTGGAGCATACGGTATAAATGGCGTTTATACAGACGGTGACGGGAGAGTTTATTTTTGGCTTCCTAGTGATTTTACATTTAGCGGAACAAATGAATTAACATTAGACAGTGTTGCTATGCTACGGCCAAATGGATCTGTAATAAGCTATATCACCGATAGACTGTATACTTATGGTACAACAACAGATGGTGTAAGAATATTTGACCCGGATACTAAGTATCCCGAGATTGCAGTTCCGACTGCAACGCCAAACTCTTTGCTGAGCAGGCCGGAAAGCAATGGAAAACCTGCGGTAACTGGGGATAAACATCCGGTAACGGGACTAGAAATGACCGGACCTTATGCTACCGGTTTTAGAATGAGAGCATATGGTCACGTTGCTGCGGTTGGGCATCCTATTGTGTTGCATAAAGGTGATTATCTTTCAAATGATGGTTTTGAGGAAGCCGCTGGAGATGGTACAACAGGGCGACATCACTTGGTTCGCTGGTATAGAGGAAATATTGGTAGTGATTTGAGTCCTGATAGAACAACTGCGGTGTTAATTGCCGGTTCTGAAGGTTTTCTTTCCGACAATATATCTACCATTACATACATTCCTGGAGCAGGTGATTACGGCAAATATATTTGGGCGGAAATATTAGCAAGAGATAATGCCACTATTCCTACGGATGCGCAAGGTGCAAGTAATGCTTTTTGGATAGCTAACGCTACTGTTTACCCTGCGATTCAGGTGGGTGCTGTTGTTAAGGTTGATGCGGTGGCAGGGCGTGGATTTACGCCTGCAGAAGTAGAGAATGCGAGCATTTCTATTATGCAAGCTCATAGACCGCTTTTGGAAGATGGTTTAGTTACAGATTTAGATGTTCCTCTTGTCGCTTTGGTTGGTATGGCTGGCGCGGATGAGATTGGTACTGCGTGGAAAGCAACGGTTTTGGGCGCTTCTGTTCCTGCTCCGCCTGTGGGTGAATTTCTTGCTCCCGGTCACACTGTAAATCCTGTGTCTTTCAAGATGCCCGCTGTGAATATTAACGATGATATAATTATAGAAGTGGAGGTGCGAAACGGTTCTACTCCAAGGCTTACGACGATTGAAATTTTACCGGCAACAGGAACAAGTGTGTTGGCTATAGCCGATGTGCATGCGAGCGGTTCGGCTGAATTTGACAATGGCAAAAATGTGTTGCCAAAAAGCGGCAGAATAAGGTTGACATTTAATGCTTCAATTGTGAATGCTTTAGGTGCTTTTATTGCTCCAGATGGAACGGATTTTTTACCGGGTACAATTTCTTTTGTAGCCGGAGGAAACATTCTGCATGCAACAAATTGCAGTGAGGGCGATAGCGATAATATTTTCACTTGTGATTATGGAGTGCCTGAACTTGTTGCCGGAACTCATTATACTCTGAATATAGGCGGTTTTGCTAATGGCGTTAATCCAATGATTAGCGTTTCTACCGGTGTGAGAGTGGAAAAGAAATCAACAGTTACTTTGAGTTATGCTGCTAATCAGATGTTTATTGTAGGGGCACAGATAACGGGTACCTATGCGTATGTAGATGATGTAGATGCCGGAGTTATGACCAATTTGTGTTATTACTTTGAATATTCTACGGATGAAGTAAGGCCGCTCGAAGGAGCTGCCGGGGGCGCTTTTGATGCTACAGAATGTCAGCTACCAGCATCAGCTATTACTGATCACACTGGAATTTTGACAGGTACTGATGGCATAGGTAAAGAAAATTTTGGTAAGTGGGTTCGTTTGGTTGCGCGCCCTATAGGCTCTGTGAGTGTTGATGGGGGTACAGAAGGGCAGCCGGCTTTTGGTCGGTGGGAGCGTGTTGGCGTTTTGTTGGTGCCGGGTGAAGATGCAAAGCAGGTAAAGACTTTCTCAAACGTAACTTTCAAAGGTTGTGATGCGACAAATCCGGATCCGGAAGGTATTGTTGGTTGTACGGATAAAGGGTTTCTTGTGTATGATTATGAAGGCGTTAGGCTTGGAGCGAATATTATAGATGATGCTGTTAATTCAAAATTCTATAAAATTAATAGTTGGAAAGATGATGTTGGTACTACCAATAATGATTGTAAAACAGCAAGTGGCCCTTTCACATGCGGAGCAATATCATCTTATAGAATTCTTGAAAGCGGAGCTAACATTCCAAATAACGGAGAAATTAAAATTACTCCTGAGGTTGTAGAAATTACACAGCCTAAGATAAGTTCTATAGAGCTGAAAGATATAAATGACAATGATGTAAATTTGTTGGACGGCGAGGGAGTGGGCATTGCTATTTTGGCTAATAGCCTAGTTATAACATTTGATATAGCTATGGGTGATGAAGGAAGTGTATCCTTTACAAAAGGCGGTGTTACAAAAGTGCTGTCTTGCGATGAATGGGGCAGCAATGCGTGTACAATTGATGCATTGCCTTTTGAGCACGGGGATTTCGCCGGCAGTCCGTTTAATGCGGTTTATCAAATTAGGGTGTCCGGTTTCAAAGAGTCAACCGGTGAAACAATGATTCCCGAACTGTTTAGGCTTACTACAGGCAAAGGTCCTGAGGTTGATGTGGCGTTTGATAAAACAGAATTTGCGGTAGGTAATACTATAATCGCTACAATAGACAATTATCAAGGAAACGCTGGAGATAGTGACGAAGGTACCCATCTTTGTACTTGGGAAACAGCTTCTACTACTCTTCAAACTAGAAACTGCGATGTAGACGCTGGTGCTGTTAGCAGCACTTACACACCAGATACTTATGGGCAAAATATTCGCCTTGTGGTAACTCCAAGAGATGATAATGATCGCGAAGGAGAAAAGAACGTAGGCGATTGGACACCTGTGGGTGTGTTGCTGAAATCTGTAGAAAATCCTAATGCCACGAATACTGCTGGTGGTGCATTAGGATTTGTGAGTATAAATATTGGAACGTTAGACTTTGAACAAAGCAAAACAGGTCTTGTTGTTTATGGACCAACAAATATTCGGGCAAGTTCTACAGTGGCAACAGATAGATTTGATGGCTGGTTAATTAATACTGCACCTTTTGATGCTGGTGCGGTTTTTTCCTACACGCCGGCTGCTCCTACGGGTGATATTGAGTTTGATTGTAAAATGTCAGACGGAGATACTCCATATCTTCTGTCAATTATGAATGACAATACCAATAAAAGGTTTGAATTAAAATTCAGCAAGGACATTGTTCCTGTCGCAGGTAGAAAGTTAGTGATTGTTCAAGAGTCTGGTGGAACCGGTACTTGGGAATACATAATTCCAGATAATCTTACACCTTTATGTGCAACTGGCGGTGCTACTGGTTGTAAAGATTCCTTGGTAATTAACCACAATGCTTTTAGGAATGCGAGTGGTGTTGTTTTTGAAACGACTACTGAAAACAGATACCGCATTGGAACGGTGCCTGCGGAAACTGTTGGTGGTATTGTAGGAAACAGTCCCTTTATGGATGATAAGTCCAATTATATGCAGTTAAATGAGCGCTTATTGATTTTCACAGGAGGTACTAGTTTTTATCGTATAGCTTTGAGTACTCGCGGCATTTTTGCTGATGCGGGTTATGGTGGTTATGCAGTTGACGATTTTACAAACGAGCTAAAAGTTGAAGTTGCAAACGAGAGTTCGGAAGCTATAAATTTGACTGCTTCTTTGAAAAAAGGAGAGGCACTATTTACGCTAAATACTGTTACAGATGAATTGACCAATATTAATAGCGCTAGCGATAATAAAAGAACTCTTACTTTGAATATAGCATCTACTAGTTTAAATGCCGGTATTCACACCGATTCTTTGATTATCGAAAATGTTGCGAATGGAATTAGAGAAGCTGTTGCCATATCCTTCACCGTTCGGAGACAGGTAATTGCGCCTCCAAGTTTAGCTGGCTTAAGTATTGCTACAAGACCATATAATGGTGGTACCGATGCGGATGTTGTTGGTTCTGCTGCTTGGGAATGGAGTGGCAGCGAAATAAAACTCAGTGATAATGTAGATGTTGAGCTTACTGCCGGAGAATTTAGAGATCCCAATGTTGGTGTCAACAAACCCGTAGAAATACACTTTAATATAACTGGTGATAATATTAAGAAGAACAACTATACCTTTAATGCAAACGAAATTAGCCCAGGGCAACCGGTTTTACACAGTTTTTCTGCCGAATTGAGAGGAGAAATAGTGCCAAAGCCAATACGAGTTGTGTTTGAAATTAATCCAGGTGAATTATTAGGAGAGAAAGATTTTGATGGTGATCCTGCTCTTCCTCTTTCTGTGGTTGCTGGAAAGTATAGCTTATTAAAAGGATCTATTGATTGCCCTTCAATTCCTGATAATGGTTGCATAGTTGGAACTGATGATGTAACTTTAGCTAACCCGAGATTTGCATTTGAAAATGCAGACGCCTCTGAAGAACCAAAACTCATAACTGAAGCCACCTTCACTCTAGGTGGTGCAGATCGTCTTAATTACATATTGGATGAAGCTGCTTTGGAAGAAACTTTGAAAAATGTATCTGGCAAAATTAACGCTGTTTCTTTGGCGGCAGAACTTGCCAGAGAAGGAAAATACGGTTCTGATTGCGAGGTTAAGGCAATTGCAACGTATGGAGATGCGTTTAGTGGTGCAAATAATTGGGCAGGTGCTCCGGATGGCTCTTGCGATGTGGTGTATAAAGGCATGTTTGTGCGTGGAAATTGGGTTTTGGAAAACCCCGGAGATAGAGTAGTTCTTCTTGGTAATCCTAATGTTTTTGCTCGCTTTGAAGTTCTAAGCAATATAAGCCATAACTATATAAATGACCTTGTTATGCCTGTGACTATAGAGGTCAACCCAAAAGTCATTGATGTGGTAGCTGATTTGGAAGAAGCAGGGGATGCACCACTCTTCTTTGGTAGCATGTTCTATAACGGTGGAACAGTTTTAGCCGGCACGGTCAAACCTTCTGATACTGAGACCCAGGGTTTAGTTGGAAACGATAAACTTGTAGGAGTATTAAAAGCAAAGACAGCTAACTTTGATAATAAAGATTGGGGTACCAGCAAACGCCTTGACATAGAATGGGAATGGGAAACCAGTGCAGAAAACGAATGGGGGGCTAAATACGCGCCGCGGATTACTAGAACCATTGGCTCCATACAGAGAAAAGTGCTTACTCTTCCAGTGACCGGTATTACCGATAAAGCTTACGATGGTAGTACTGGCTTAGGAAGTGCTGCGATTACTTTTGGCGCACTTGTTGGTGTAGTAGCAGGCGAAGGAAGCAATGTAAATCATACTTGTGAATCATCTCATGCTCATTTCCGTTCTTCAAATGTAAATTGGAATGCTGTGGCGGGTGTAGAAGATTATGTTGATATTATAGTTGATGGATGTGGTCTTAGTGGTGCTGCAAGTTCTAACTATACTTTAGAGTTAACCGGTAGCCGAGCCAAAATTTTGCAAGCGGATTTAGCTAGTGCTAATCAGAATTTGGGATTGAAGAACATTGCCACTTATGGCAGCCAGCTAGCCAATGTTTCTTTCTATACAAATGCTGACTTTGCTCCCGAAGGACATCCGTTGTTCCCGCCTCAACTTACCGGCATTCTCGGTGGCGAAAGAGTGCCCGGTTTTTGGAGATGGGAGAGTGATAGCGAATTGGCTGACGCTGCAACAACAGACGATGACGGAGTGGAGTCTTGCGAAGGCAATTACGCTGCCGTGAAATCCGCTATTTTTGAAGGGCAAAACTTTAATTACAAACCTTTCCAAGCAAATGTTAATTTGTGTGTAAAACCTTTCAGAATCATAATGACCGGCACGCCATCAGGCGCAGGCCTTGCCAGCAAACCGTATGACGGAAAATCAGAAGCTGATAAAACTCAAATAGCAGCGGGTGATTTCCGTGTTCCTAATTCCGTAACAGCTGATAAGAACGAAATTCAAATAGGAGTTGAAGACGCCTATTATGTCAAAACTGTTGGTGGTTCGAAAGTTTTCAACGCTTCGACCGATGATCTCATTATAGTGGTTGAATATAACATGAGTGGTAATGTGGATGTTTTGAAAAACTACCTGCCGCCGGCAAATTATATAACATCGCCATCTATGCGAATCAACAAACGCCCTCTACAAATAACCAACATCGAAGCAAAACCCAAGTACTATGATGGTACTCAAAACGTAGATGTTGATATTGAAGATGAGTTGAGTAATATTGTTGACAGTGATGATGTAGAGTTGGCAAAATCAAATGACTTGGAATTCATGTTTAACAATGAAAATGCCGGTTTAAGAACTGTTCTTATAAACAAAGGCACTCTGTCTTTGAGTGGCACTGCTGCTTCTAATTACGAACTTGTTCAGCCTTCCCTAAGCGCAACTATCTATCCGGCAAGTTTGGCAAATCACCTTTGCCCGGAACTTGTTGGAACCATCCCTAACAACTGTGCTACAATGAGCAAAGAGGCAAAAGATAAATTGCTGGAAGACGATTTGAAAGAAGGTGTAAATTCTGTGGTAGTAGCTCATTTGATAACAGAACTCATAGAAACAACCTACGGATTTAAATTCAATGATTTCGTAGGCGAGTTAAGAGACATTCTGCCAACTTCAACCATGGACTTGTTTGGTGTAGCTCATGGAGATCCGGTTAGATGGACATGGGATGAAGACACGGATACTAGAGCGGTAAAGGTTGGCAAAGACCTTGGTTATGCAACTGTAACACCTCCCAATTTAACAAACTTTGAAACCATGAGCAAAATCCCAATCCCAGTGGATGTTGCAAAACTTCCACTAACCTATTCAGTTAGAGGCGTAGACAGACCATATAAACCGGGTGATAAAGAGGTTGCTCTGATAGTTACGCCGCTTAATTTAGATGGTACTGAAATATTAGGCGATTTGGAAATGACCGGTACCGGAGAAATGGAGACAGATGCTGTAGGAAATGGCAAAGAACTGAAAATTTCATTCATTGGAACTCCCGAATCCATGAATGAGAACTATGTGATAAATGATATAATGGGCGGTTTAAGGGGTGATGAGCCTACCGTGAACATTTTCAAAGCGGAATGGCCGAACATTCCATCCTTTGTCTCAACCCATACATTGATCTACGATAAGGTGCCCCTAAGCGCAAGAGGAGTAAATTTAACAAATGGATGGCAATGGACAACCACAAGCTCAGAAGCTATTTATGCCGTTGGCATACACAGCAAAGTGGGAATAGTCTTTGAGCCGCCCGACTTGGCAAATTACAATGTTAAAGAAGCTGTTGCAACGTTAATCATCACGGCTCGTAGCCAAAACGATGAGCTTTTAAAAACTAGCGTTCTTAAAGAGAAAAGCAGCTGCGGTGCTAACTTTGCATGGCTCGATGT
Organism: Candidatus Fibrimonadaceae bacterium; assembly: GCA_031286305.1. Classification (GTDB taxonomy): domain Bacteria; phylum Fibrobacterota; class Fibrobacteria; order Fibrobacterales; family Fibrobacteraceae; genus Fibrimonas. Next base: position 24,997 of record JAITUM010000077.1, read on the forward strand.
AAGCGCCGAAGACCCAGCCGCTGATGTATGGTTCAATGACAAGTCTCAAGGAACCGGCTCCGCAACATTTGAGGTCACCGGTTTGGAATACGGCAATAACGCTATCAGCTATGGAATCAAAGCCCAGTGCTTCGATGTTCCGTTGCGCGACTATACCATTAACCACACCCGCAACCTTCCCTTTGCCTCCGTCACTCGTTGGCTTCGCGATAAGACTTTGGCTGTTTCTTTGGATTCTTCCCAGCTTGCTGAGCAGGAATTCTTTAGAAAGCATACTTGGGATTTGGGCAAGACCGAGTGGTATAACGGCGCTAATCGTGTGGGCACTGGTTATCTTTTAGATGTTCTTCCTGGCGCAGGTGATTACAGCGTTCTTCTTTTCACCACCACCGG
>JAITUM010000264.1 GCA_031286305.1 Candidatus Fibrimonadaceae bacterium
ATTCGGGAAGGCGTGCTAAAAGTTGCGGGATTGAGTGAAACATGTGGAAGCATTGAAAGGGGTGGAGAAAATTATTACCAAAATGAAATGTTGTGAAAATAAGATGCGTTTGCCCTGGGTGGTGGCTCTTTTATGTGCTGCTTGCTTTAAAAATTTCTACATTACCAGCCATGATAAAGTATTACCAACTGCTGGCAGGGCGGGTTGTTGCGGCTGAAAAAAGCGCAGCGCAGATAGCCATGATGATATCGCCCGGACAGGAAGAGATTAATACTTTGATAAACGACTACGAATTGGACGAACATACAATAGCTTCTGCATTTGATACCGAAGAGCTTGCGCGTTTGGAATTTGAAGATGATTATACCGCAGTAATATTTAAAAAACCTAAAAGCTATAACGCTGAAGATAGATTTCTGTTTCGTATCTCCTCTTTCGGCGTTTTTATATTCAAAGATAAAGTGGTTATTTTGAGCGATACGGAGTTGCCGCTCTTTGATGAGAAGCGTTTTTCTCGCATAACATCGCTGAATATGTTTGTGCTTAAACTTCTCAACTACTCTGCCTATCATTTTAGCGAACACTTGCGCATAATAAGCCGCGTGAATGATGAGCTGGAAGCTAAGCTAGTAAGCTCTATGGAGAATAAATATTTGCTTTACATGTTTGGGCTTTGCAAGTCTTTGGTTTATTATTTGGATGCCATCAGCTCAAACCAAACCGTGCTGCGCAAGTTGCAAAATGGCCGCAACATCGCATTTTCCGAGGCAGAGAGCGATTTGCTGGACGATATTTCCATTGAAACTTCTCAATGTTTAAGGCAAACGGAAAACCTTTCAAACATTCTCTCCAGTATGATGGATGCCCGCGCAAGCATTGTTTCCAATAATTTGAACACGCTGATGAAAAGGCTAAATGTTTTAACAATAGGAATAATGGTTCCAACCTTTGTGGTTAGTTTTTTCTCCATGAATGTAGTGTATCCTTTTAAGATAGGAGTGGATCTTGATGGAAGCCTTTATACCTTTTGGGGGATATGCCTTCTGGTAGTTCTAGTCACCCTAGGATTCTTACTCTTGCACAAGAAGAATAAATGGTAAGCAACGTTAAGCGGTAATGCAAAGCGGTTGGGACAAGCGGCGTGCTAAACTACGTTGGTCGGGACATGATTATGCATAAGTTCATGATTCATATCCCAGCCAACGTCGCTTTGCATACCGCTTGTCCCAGCCAATGTAGCTTTGAACTCCGCTTGTCCCATGTCCCAAACAACGGAACTCTGCGTTTCGCTTATCCTAGTTCGCTCTGCATATAAATCAATTCTGATTTCTCAGTTGCTCTGCGGCTTGTTCCGGTGGGGTGGTGTTTATGTAGATTCTTGTGCCGAGTTCAAAACCGGCGGGGCGAGTCAGGCGGGGAGTTATGGCTATGTGCCAGTGGTAGTAGCGTACATCCCCGTCTGGGTTTGGGACGGTTCTGATATAATAGTTGTAGTCGGGGTCCCTTAGCAAGATGAACATTTTTGCCAAAACCACTTGCAAAATATCGGTTAAATCCTTTATTTCCTCTTCGTTTATTGTCCCGAACAAAGCAGAGTGCCTTATCGGGAAAATGCGCATTTCATAAGGGTATCTGGAGGCAAAGGGGCAAAAGGCAACAAAGTGTTTGCTCGTTGCAATTATTCTGTCTCCCCATTCCATTTCTTTTTTAATCAAATCGCAAAAAATACAAGAGCCATAAGTGTTAAAAGCGCGGCGGGCATAAGACAGCTCGTCTGTGATATGCGTAGCTAAAACATGGGTGGCTATTATTTGCGAGTGCGGGTGTTCAAGGGAGGCTCCTGCCGAAGGTCCGTAATTTTTGAATATATTGACCATCGCTATATTCGGATCTTGCGATAAGGAGATAAATCTTTCTTTATACGATTTTATAATCTCGTAAATATCGGGTTTGTCCATGAAGATCAAATTTGCATTGTGCTTGGGGCTTTCAACTACAACTTCTGCAGCTCCATACCCATGAGCAGACAGGTGTATACCGGCTACGCGTGTTCTTGGGAGTGGCGCATTAGAAAATCGTTCCGGACGGTTCACTGCGGCATATTTGTTCGGCACAATGCGCAGCCTCCATTCCTCTTCGTTTTTAACCTCATAAGTGGGTGTGTAGCATTTATGCTCATTCCCTTTGCAAAAAGGGCAATCTTCGCTATGTTCAGGCGGAATGCTCCTGAATTTTGCTGTGGAAGTATAATCAGCGGGTCGTTGGGCACGTTCCGCAGCTATTATGACCCATTCACCATTTGTAACATTTTGACGATATTCAGACACAGTATTAATTTAGTAAATCACAACCATTTGTTAATGCGCGCAATGGGACCAATTGTAGCCGGCACCATAGGCTCTGCGCTAGTCACTAAATTCTAACATTAATGCCGCAATAAAATCTTGCTCCGTTAACGCCGCCAAAGTCAAAATCTTTGCGGTCTTTGGAAAGAGCGTTTAGCCAAACAGCATAAAACGTTGCGTTCCATCTTGGAATATGCTGCTCTACTTGAGCATTCCAAAACCATAAGTCGCGATAAACCCATTCATGCGTAAATGCCAAGTCTTTTAAAAAGCGATATTTCAAAAAAAACTTTGCAGAATTCTCCACAGGTTTGATGCCGTAAAAATCATGCTCTCTGTAATATTCAAAAAATTCCTTTGAGTATGCGGCACCAGCTTCTGCCAAAGAAGACTTATAGGCAATTTCGCTGTCAAAACCAATGGATTCAAAATCGGCAGCATAATTTTGGTAAGCACGGACTTTTCCATAAAGAGGCTTGGATTTGTAAGCAGTTTCAGCGTACATTTTTATTCCGCTTTGGTTGAATAAAAATCCGGGCGTTAAACTAGTGCTTTTATTTAAATCAATTCCGTATTCCAAACTGTCGGCAAAGCGAAGGCTGTCGCCAAATGCTATAAAACCTCTATTTGCAAAGCCAAAAAAGCTGTGATTGAAATCAGTCCAGGCAACAATATTCTCTTTGTCTTTTACATTGTTCACATACAAACCTCCGCCTATACTTTTGCCTTTAAGCCTTAGGCCAAAGCTATTGTGATTTTCTGCAACGGAGTCTTTGATTTGAAATTTTTCCGTGGATGCATGCAACTCAATCTCGCTTTTCATAAAATAAACGCTGGCATTTCCCTCAACACGTGGGCTAATGCGAATTGGCATCCATTCTTTTTCGTTCCAAGCCCAAAGATATTCGGAACCTGTTAAAACAGATGCGTTTTTTAAAAAATCTCCGGTGCCGTTGTAACCAAAACCGCCATAAAGCCCCGAGTATGCCGGCAAATTTTCTCCAAACCAAGAAAATCTCTGTGTATTTATTTGCTCACTATGGCTACCAAAGTTTGACCCGGAGAAAAAATCTATTTGATTAAATTCTGCGAAGGTATAAAATTCATTTGTTAGCGAGGCAGCAAATCCTCCGTAAATCATAGGCACTTTGTTTGGCACTTCACCTCTGTAATTAAGTTCTTGCCAAAGCATATCGCCATTTTCTTTTCCAACATAAAACCAAATATTATTTTGGTTTGTTTTCCAATCAATCATTGGAACAAAGCGGTTAAAAATTTGCCTGTCTCTCCACTTATCAGGTCGCCAGCTTTCTTCTTCGGCTTGCAAACCAAGCGTACCGGGCATTCTGCTGTAAGTATAGGTAGGCATTGCAATCAAATGGGTTCCGAGCTCCCCTGCAAGTGGAGTTAAAGCAGAAGTTTCCCCCCGAACCTGCGCAAAAGTAGTCTGAACCCCGATGCCCCCGATTATTCCGATTAACAGGATTAATTGAAAAATCCCATACCCCATACCCCATACCCCATACCCCATACCCTCCTTTTTTATATCCCAACAAACATCCCTCCCTGCAATAAATGGCTGCTATTTGGTAATGTCAAAATTTTGTCGTAATAAAATAGAGTGCCTACAGTAAATTTTTCCATTTTCAATATATTTATTTTTAAACGGGCATTCCAACCAAAATTAGATTCACTGGTGTTGAGCATATAATTTTCGGCTGCCGGAGTGGCGGCATTGCCCCTTACAGTTGCTAAGCTAATACCGACTCCAATGGAAGCAAATTCAAACAAATGCTCCGAGGTTTCAATACCGGCTCTGCCCAAAAACTGATACAACCCGTGAAAATCTCTATTCTTTTTCAACTTTAAATAACTAAACGTAGCATGTGAATATCCTATTGTGTAATAAGAAAGTTCGAGCTCGAAACCCGCTCCCAAATATGGAGCAGGTTCTATCTCCTTTTGCAAAGAGCCCAAAAAGCAATTCGCACCACCGCTAAAGGAAACGGATTGAGCAAGAGCATTGGAAACCAATAGGAGCGATATGTAAAAATATTTTTTCATCGTTCAAACTAATATAGTAAGTGATTGATTACTACGTTATCCTTATGGGTGAGAAAAATTATACTCCGGATGCTCCGAAAGCTAAACGCAGGCAGTGGCGCAAAAAGCGTGGTGATGCTATGCAGCAAATGCAGAGCGGCGTTTTAGATCATCTCCCTTTGAAAGAACGATGGAGCAGAGAGTGCAAACCGGAGGCAAAGCGAAAAAAAATAAAACCATTGACCGAGAATTTTGAGCAAAAAGAACGCGCCCTTGTGCTCTCTGTGCATAGGCGTTCTTGCAAAGTTCGTTTGCAAAACGGGGAGGAACTAAAAGCCTTTTATTTGGCGAAATCCGTTGATGAGGCAAAGGAATTTCCGGCGGTTGGCGATTTTGCTATTGTAGGAAAAAGCGAAGCGGGCAGCGAAAATTTTATAATCGGCTTGGAACCTCGCAAAAGCGTTTTAACTCGCCCCGGTCCGCGCACTAGAGAAAGCCAGGCTCTTGTTCAAGCTGCAAACATAGACCAAGTTGCCATAGTGATGAGCCTTGAAAGCCCGCCCTTCAACTTTGGCTTTGCAGATCGTTTTTTGCTTGCCGCAAATTTTAACGGTCTGCCTTTTATTTTGATTTTGAACAAATGCGATTTAATGAAAAAGATACCGGCTGAAATTCAAGAATTCATTGAGCTTACAGATAACACAATTTTAACAAGCGCAGAGTGCGGCACCGGCATAAAAGAATTAAAAAAGAAACTGCGCAATAAAATTTCCGTATTCAGCGGTCAAAGCGGTGTAGGCAAATCTTCTCTGATAAATTTACTGGTACCAGGCGCCTTGTTAAACGTTGGCGAGGTGCGAAAAAAAGACGGCAAAGGTCGGCACACAACGGTTGCTTCTGCCTACTTAGACTTGCCTCAAGGCGGCGCAGTTATAGACACCCCCGGCATTCGCGCACTTGGCATTATGGACTTAACCGTTGACGAACTAGCCCGCTGCTTCCCCGGTTTTTTTGACGAAAACAACAACGTGTTCGATTGCAAATTCAAAGACTGTAAACATCAAAGCGAGCCTGGCTGCGCCGTGTTGAAAAGAATGGGTGAAGGCTTGATTTCAGAGGCAAGGTACAGAAGTTATTTGAGAATAATGGGAGGAATGGAAATTTGATTTTCTACATTTCAGTTCCATGTTTCCAAAATTTTTTCTTTTTTTAGCCATCATTGCGCTGCTCGCTTGCGCACCTTTACCGCCAATTGGGCCTACCAGCGATATTCCAACCACTTTGCCTGAAAAAACCGAAGAAGAATGGCAGGTTCCAAAAACGGTTGAACAAGATACCGTTGAAAGGCATGTTATAAACGTTGGTGTTGGCATTGAAAGAGGCCTTGCAGTAATAGAATGCCCGGAAAAAAAATGGGAGTTTAAAGCGGGGGCAAATTTGGGCAGAACAGAAATTGAAACAGAAGGGAACTGCAAATACGGCGAAAAAACATATAGAGGCAATTGGGTTGTGATTTCTAACGATAACAACTTGGTAATAATAAATAGCCTGCCAATAGAAGAGTACCTGAGAGGCGTTGTGCCGCACGAAATAGGCAGATTAAAGCAAGATGGATTTGAAGCCCTAAAAGCCCAAGCCGTTGCTGCAAGAACTTATGCTTATAGTCACTTGAATTCCAGAAGGTCGCTTGGTTTTGATGTTTTCGCAGATGTCCGTGACCAGGTTTATGACGGCATAAACGGTGAAGACTCTCTTGCAAATGAGGCTATTTTAGCAACCAACGGTTTGGTTATCAAATACAATGGCAATTTGATAGAAGCTTATTACCATTCAACTTGCGGAGGCAGAACGGAATCTTCGGAGATTTGGGGGCAAGAGAGCAAACCGTATTTAACCCCCGTTTCAGATTCTGCAAACGGCAAAGCTTTTTGCGAACTTTCAAGGTATATGAAGTGGGAAGAAAAATATAGCAGACAAGAGCTTGTTAGCCTGTTTCAGAGAAACGCTATAGATGCAAGAATAGACAAAACCTTTCCTTTCAGCAAAGTTGAACAAATCCTCATAACCGAGAGATTTCCGGGCGGGCGCGTGAAAAGGCTTGTAGTTTTCACAGACAAAGGTTCTTTTGAAGCCTTTGGAGACAGAACCAGAAGGCTTTTTGCCAGAGACGGAAAACTTTTGCCCGGCTCCGCATTCAGCATTTCCCAAGACAAAGATAGCTTCACCATAACAGGTTCCGGCTTTGGACACGGCATTGGAATGTGCCAAATGGGAGCAAGAGCACGCTCAACCGCAGGTCAAAAATTCGACGAAATTCTAAGAGCTTATTACACAGGTGTGGATATTTTAAAGATTAGGGATTAATGTAATTCCGCCACCAAGGTTTGGTGATGGGGTTTTCGCTTATGCTCAGTGTTTGCCCTATTTCCGGAGTGAGCAAGGGAACTCCGTGACTCTCAGCTGCCTGAACAGCGCGCTCTATAGGTTCCCACCAATCATGTATGGACAAATCAAAGCTGCCCCAATGAATAGGCATCATCACCTTTCCACGCAAATCCAAGTGCGCCTGAACACCCTGCTCCGGAGTGACATGGGAATATGGCCAATAAACGCTGTACTGACCGTTTTCCATAAGCGTTAAATCAAAAGGACCATAGTGATGGCCAATCTGCTTAAAATGCAAACCATAACCTGTGTCGCCGCTGTAAAAAACTCTGTGCGTGCTACCCATGAACACCCAAGATGCCCATAAAGTTTTGTTTCTTTCAAATAAACTGCGCTTTGAAAAATGACGCGACGGTGTGCAAGCAAAACGCAAAATTTGCCCGGATGCACCTTGTATCGCACCTTCTTCCCACCAAGCATATTCGCGAATTTTTGATTCCTCAATTCCCCACTTTCTAAAATATTGAGCAACACCTGTTGGCATTAAAAAATAACCAACTTTAGGTTCAAGCTCAAGCATGGCATCTGCGTTTAAGTGGTCGTAATGGTCGTGAGAAATAAATACTGCGTCTATAAAAGGAAGTTCTTTTATTGTCACAGGAGCCTTTTTTTGAAAACGTTTTATGCGAACAAAGAAAACCGGAGAAACATTATTTACAAAAACCGGATCTATTAACAGGCGAACTCCGTCTATTTGCATAAGCACATTGGCATGCCCAAGCCATGTTACATGCAATCCGTTTTGATTTTTTGGAAATGCCTGCTCTATATTCACCTGTTGCGCAGGCAAAGTTTTTTTAGGCTTGGTGACTTTTTCTTTTGGTCTGAGCCAGTTTAAAACCCCACCTTTCCTTCGTGGTTGAATTTGCGAAGAATCTATTGTGAAGGGGTTTGAGTATTCCCCATCTTTAAATACAGGCTGAACGCGTCCGGAATCACTGAATTGTTCATCTATGGGCATAATTTCTCCAAATGCAAAGGAGCACAAACTTAGTAGTGTTATTGTTATCCCATTTAATGCTACTATTATAATAGGCAACCGCATGGGGTTAATATAGTAATCAGTGATTAACTCAATGTAGTGGCTAGTGACTAGTGGTTAGTGACTAGTTAAAATACTTAAACCATCGTTTTTTAGCAAATTTAGCTGTTTTTTTGCAAAATGCTAGCCACTAGCCACTGACCACTAGCCACTACCGAGTAAATCAGCATTTACTATAGTAATCACTGATTAAGTCGTTGTTTGGGATTGGGGACTAGGGATTGGGGATTGGATTTTGCAAAAACCACTGTTTTTAAGCAGATTTAACCGTTTTTTCTGAGCCAATC
>JAITUM010000268.1 GCA_031286305.1 Candidatus Fibrimonadaceae bacterium
ATTCGGGAAGGCGTGCTAAAAGTTGCGGGATTGAGTGAAACATGTGGAAGCATTGAAAGGGGTGGAGAAAATTATTACCAAAATGAAATGTTGTGAAAATAAGATGCGTTTGCCCTGATATTGCCCTTTAGAAACTGATGGCGACTAATCATTATTTTCTATATTTAACAGAAATAGTCCCTTTGGAGTAATAGATATGCGTTTATTTTTGCTTTTAGCGGTTTTGGCCGCAATCCTTGTTTCCGGATGTAGCGATGGAAAATTCAATCTATTGATTGTTAACTGGTTTGATGACGGTGTATCTCACAATCCAATTGAGCCTGAACCCGGCGAAGAACCTTCCAGTTCAAGCTTAGAAGTCACAGACCCTTATTCAAGCCAAGCGGAGCCTTCCTCATCCTCCTTGGAATCCTCTTCTTCAAGCGAAGAAGAACCGCCATCTAGCTCCTCTAGTGGGTTGCCGGTATATTCCTCTCCATCCGGAATAATCTTGGAAAATCATCCTACTCTTGAGCTAGATGACCCTTCTGTCCAAAGAGGTTGGGCAAGCCGTTATTGGGATGGCTGCAAACCTACTTGTTCCTGGCCCTCAAATATTTGGGATAATGGTAATCCAGATCCATATGTTATTGCAAGAAATTGCGATATGCTCAACAAAGAAATGCCAGCTTACTATTTAGATCCACGCACAAGCCCCGATGACCCATATAATCAACCAAGATACTTTGGCACAGGATGCGCTAAGATGGAACCTAACGATGATCATAGGAGATTGTGGAGAACTAGCGTAACTTATCAAGAGCATTTATTAAGAAATCCAAATTTCCCCCAAGACCATAACAATGATGGTGCTCATACCTGTTTTGATATGATTCCGGTTGCAATAAATGATACTCTTGCTTATGCGTTTGGAGCTACTCCAGGTGGCGTAAAATCATGCGGCAAATGTTTTCAAATACAATTTGATGGTGGTTGGGACCCTCATCCTGCTGCTCCTAGAATAACCCATTCGGCTCTTAAAGGCAAAACCTTGATTGTTATGGCAAGCAACACCGGTCACGATGTTGCTAGCGGTCAATTTGATATTATGATTCCAGGCGGCGGCACAGGTTCTTTTGATTGTTTTTCCAAACAACTTGGAAAAAGCATATTGGAAACAAATAGGGGACATGTAAATGGAGGTTTATTAAGTTCTTGCTTTTGGCTTGATGCCATTACCGGAATAGAAGAGTTAAGAGATGGTGGTTGGAATGCTAGTTTGGAAGAATGGCAGGCGTGTCTTAGACGAAAATGCAGAGATACTTTTACTAACGTTCCTAACGATCCGAATGGCTATCTTTTAAAGGGTTGCTTATGGCATGCAGATTGGTATATGGCAACAGATAATCCTACTGTTCTTTACAAAGAAGTGCCATGCCCACAGTATTTTAAAGATAAGTACAGGTCAACAATTGACGTTACACCACCGCCGGGCTGCATTGGCGGAGCGGATTGCTAGCTAATAATATGAAACGCCTGCTACACGTAATCACACTTGTGCTGCTCTTATCCGGCTCTGCTTTTAGCGATATCGGCAGTGGTTTAGAGCTTAATCTAGGTCTCTCTTCGCCGAATAAGGGACTTTTAGGCGTTAGATTCGTGCCGGTATCTGCTTGGTCTTTTGGGCTTATTTTGGGTTCATTCTCAAGCTACTTCGATGTTGGCATTGCAGGCTCTTTCCATTTTTCCGGACAAGACGGAGCTTATGTTTACCATAGCCACCACTTGCTAAATTCCAAAGTAGGAAACTTATGGGAAATCAATACCGGAGGAGGTTATCAACGCTTTTTTACAAAAAACTTTTTAGCCTATGCAGAAGCCGGAATTCCCATTTATATTGGCGGCTGGAAAGTGTGGCGTTTTTACAAAGAAGGAAGGCCATATAGTAGAGATGAAGATAATGATGCAGTGCTCATTTCGCTCAGAGCAGGCTTAGGCGTAGGTTATGTTTTTGAATTGTGGTGATGTTTTACTATGCGCAAAAAAAGACCTAACATAAATTTAAGCAGCAGCGAATTTGCTCGCTTTAGGGAGAAAAACATGCTTTATGTGGACAAAAGCATGTTCATTGAGCATTTTATGAATAATTCGAGCGATGTTCTCCTAATCACACGCCCGCGCAGAATGGGCAAAAGCCTCAACATGAACATGCTTGCGGAGTTTTTGGACTGCAAAAAAAAATCGGGGCATTTGTTTAAAGGGTTGAAAATTGAAAAAAGAAAGGTGTTTAAGAAGTATTTGAATAAGTATCCTGTAGTTTATTTGACTTTTAAAAACCTACATTTAGACGACTATAAAATATCAGTTAGGAGAATGCTGGCTGATGTTGTTCATAAATACATACCAAAAGAAAAATGGAACCATTTTGTAAAACAATTTATAGAAGACAATGATGATACTCAAGTAATGAGCATTCGCTATATTTTGGAAAACATAAGCGAAGTGTATGAAAAAAAACCTATTGTGTTGATAGATGAGTACGATAAAATTTTTATGGACAATATTCACAGCAAAGAGTATGAAAATGTTCAAGCCTATATGTCTGACGTTTTCAATTCCGGATTTAAAGATAATCCTTATCTAAAAAAGGCTCTGCTAACCGGTGTTTTAAGAATTAGCCAAGAAAGCATGTTCAGCAATTTAAACAATGTTACCGTTTACGATGTATTTGAAGAAAGCGAATTTGACGAAGACTTCGGTTTAACGCAAAAAGAAGTAAAGGCTTTGGTAGAGCCAAAAGATTTTCAAACAATCAAAAAGTG
>JAITUM010000076.1 GCA_031286305.1 Candidatus Fibrimonadaceae bacterium
TTATGGGTTGTTGGAAATCAATTTTTTTTAAACTTTTTTATCGCCCGCTATTGATTTTCAAAGAAAAATGTATTATGTTTTATACAAATGCTTTCCAAATAGTGCATTATGGAGATAACAATTTATGCTGTTGTATCATGGCAGTAACGTTGCGGTAGAAACTCCGCATTTGATCAATCAGGCGCGCGGGCTTGATTTTGGGGCTGGGTTCTATCTTACTACGAGTGAGGAGCAGGCGGCTCGTTTTTCGGAAATCGCGCTTTGGCGCCAAAGAAGTGGCGTCGCAACTGTCGGTGTATACGAATTTGATATGGACGCCGCGGAAAAGGCGCTCGCCGTACGCAAATTCGACAACGCTGACGCCGAATGGCTCGAGTTCGTTGTCGAAAACAGAACTAAGTCATACATCGGAGAGAATTACGACATGGTGATCGGCGCGGTGGCGAATGATCGGGTGATGCCAACGGTTTTGGCCTACCTGAACGGTTTTATAAGCGAAGAAGCCGCGTTAATTACGCTGAAAGTCAGTAAACTTGTCGATCAAATCTGCCTGAAAACAGAAAAAACGCTATCGCTTCTTAAATTCGTTAAAGCGTATGAAGTCAAAAAGGGGCAGAGCGAATGAATAAAAGCATCTCTTCCATTATTGCAATGACAACGCCGGGAATATTGAGGCTACTGATGGAGAACCGCGGCCGGAGTTTGGAGAACGCTGCGGAGACTCTGTACAACTCGCGACTCTACGAAACGCTGGAAGATGAAAAAACGAAAGTTTGGCGGCTTAGCTATCACCTCCTCTACGACTTGCTCGAAGAGGAATTAACAACCGGCGAAATCACCTTTCCATGCGAGCAAATATGAACATACCCAAACCCGACGGCAAAACATGGTTTCTGGCTTCCTGCGTTGAACTTTACAAAGACGCGAAAGGCATGACGGGCCGCGAAGCTTACAACTACCTTCGCAAAACAGGTGCGGAAGATTTTATAACCGGCTGCTGGGAAGGTCTGCACACAACGGGGCCGGAGTATATAATCGATTCTATTGACGAGTATATCAGGAATAATAAAGCTTGAGGAACTGATATTACGCTACAAACCAACAATGGTATTCGTCGAGCACGACAGGGCGTTTACGGAGGTGGTTGCGACGAAGCGGGTGGAGTTGTAAGTAGGCAATGTAATCAAAAGGGAACCTTTATTTTTTCTAAACAAAGGTTCCCCGGTAGTTTTATCAGATAATTATTGCAGAGACAATAACCCAGACACCAAAAATTATAGACGCTATGCCTATTTTGGGTTGAAAGGCTACGAGTTTCGCAAAGGACTCTTCCGCTTTCGCTTTTACGTTATCGGGCGCTTTGGCAAGAAGTTTTTTCTGAATCAGGCCCCACCCTAAAATAGCTCCGCCGCAGAGAAGGATAACGCCGTTTACAAGGTAGGTTATCCAGCGGATAAGGCCAAAGGGAAAGTTCCACCCGATCCAGCCCAGCCCGAGGACGCATTGAATGATGACCCATATCCCCCATATAAAAGCGACAAAACCGACGATAGCCTGATAAGGCACTACCTTATCCAGCAATTCCTTTGCTTTGGGACTTTTCTGTGCAACCAACGCAGGTATACACAGCGCTCCCAAAACAATAAGCACCAAACCGTTTACAAAGCCCATCTTAACACCTCCTAAAAAGTAATTTTTGTGAAAGATTAAATAAATAACATACATTTGTTCAAACATTGCGATAAAATAATATTATGGATTGCCAGGTGTCAATGCTTTTTTATTTTTTTTCATTTTTTTTTGCCCGCTGTTGATTTTCAGGCGAAAATGTACCATATTTTATGCAAATACTCTCGAAAACGGGCGATTTTAATGAAAATCGGCAGGTGGCTGCCGCTGCTTCCTAAGCAGAGGCAAGGAAGACGGTGCCTCGAGAGCGGTTTATTGCCGACTTCGGGCCACACTCATAAATACCCGCGCCGCCTCCGCTCCGTCCCCCAATTCTCGGCTAATTCCTTTGGAGTAAGCGTGGCAATAGTTACTTACAAGTGAAAGCGGTGGGGATAGTAATCTTTTAAACGCTGAATCCATCGGCCGTAGGCTCATTTTCGGAGAAATTAATTTAATATTCATTTGAAACTCATTTTGTTAATTATTTAAAAAACTGTTTACTTAAGTTGTTCAACAGTGTAACCTAAATCTTTCAATAGTTGTAGCAAGCCATCTGGCCCGTGTATGTGAAGCAAGCCGACAATTACAAAATAAATCGAATCTGAAGTTAAAAACTTTTCAAGTTGTGGCATCCAGGCATCGTGCCTGTCAGTGACTATCACTTGATAAATAAGCGGGAAATTTCTCTTCATACTTTTTAATGTTGCTTCGCTTGTAGCCGCTTCACCTGTTCTCCAATCATTTAAAATACTTGTAAGAAACGCTTCGACGTTTTCCATATCTTGCAGGGAATATAGAACAAAATCATTTTCATATCCTACTCCCATTGAAAGAATAGCATCGACTTGATTTTCTGCTGCTTCTAAAAAATATAAAAATTTATTTGCGTTTACTGCTTTATGCAGGTAATAATGATCTACCCCTTCTTGAACAAATCCTAAGCTCTGTATTTGAAGCACAGCTAGTGCAGACATAAGCATTGACGGTTTAAAATGGGAAACAGTTTCCAACGGAATCCCATATCTAAGTGCGGCTATCCTAAGCTTTTTAAGAGTACTTGCTTCCAATAATGTTTCCAGTGTTTGACCTTCAGGCAAAAACATTTGACTCATTAAATATGATTGAAGTTCACCGACTGCTTTTTGCCTGATATCCGCTTCCAAAGCCAGCGCTGTTGACTGTGCAAAAGCAAGATCAAGTTCTCTTGGCAACGGAAAATCTCCTTCTCGTAAAAGATGTATACTTCCTGCTAAAAACATGGTATTGTCGCCTTTGCTTATTCTCCAAACAGAAGAACCGGTTAACTCTGGCTCTGAAGCAAACGTTACAAATGTAGTAGCACATGGAAAGAGAAAAATAATACCAAATTTCAAAATACATAAAGAAAAAATATGTCTCATTTTATCTCCTTCCGAAAATTATGTGAAATACCGCTTTTAACATACATTTGTCATTAAGCTTCCCAGCCGGCTCGGCTCATTTAGATAATTCATTCTCCGATATTGTACACATATATTCCATTTCGCATGATCTAATAAAAAATTCCAAAAACAACTCACTGGGCATTTCACGCGATTCATCTAATACTCTTTGATATGCGTCTGAATTTCCAAACAGTTCAAATCGCATACTCCATATATAGCGTTCTCTTCCACTCAAAGTTAATTCCCTAATAACATTTCCATTCTCAATTTCTATTAACAAATAATTTTGACTTTGCGACCATCTTTCTCTTTCTGGAATAATGAATACTCCAGTAAACCAATCAACCTTAACTCTATTTTGATCTTCGAATATTTCAGAAATAACATTCGTCCACCACTCGGCCATTCTATGTCCCGCTCTCGTTGTACTATCATGAACTCTGATACTAACAACCCACAATTCATTTTCCGTTATTTCAAAAGTTGCCAAATATCCACGCGATAACTGAGGATTTACAATATTGGGCTGAGGGCGTTTTTGTGGAAATCTCTCAAAAAAATTTTCCATAGGGTAGACGCGGTTTTCATGCCTATACTTATCGTTTAAACCATAGCGTAGGCCATTGTATATGAAAGTATCTGACATTTGTGGCGTTGCAAAAAGGCTGTTTGCTTGGAAAACCATACTAAGCCCTATAAAACCCCAAAAGTATAATAATTTCATAATTTGATTTCACTCCATTTTTTTCTTGTCAACGCCACTTGAACCCCCGTAAGCGGTCGCCGCTTATGGGGGACCGCAGGGGGGCTATCGTATCGGGGCGTTACGGATGATAAACTATGCTCGAAGTGAGTGAGGATGTACAGTGTACATCCTGCCGTTTGATTGAAAGAGGAAACTTCGAGCCCCGTCACCAAAAAACAAAGCCAAACTCAATAGATAATTGAGGTTAATTACCGCCGGGTTAATA
>JAITUM010000085.1 GCA_031286305.1 Candidatus Fibrimonadaceae bacterium
GTCTCGCATCCTGAGAAGAACTTTCGTCTCTAAATCCGTGAGCAAATTTCCTGTTTCGCTAGCTGCTGATATGTTATTTTGGGCACTTTCATTGGAACATGAAAACACAAAAGCCAAAGCTATGGCAAAAAACGCGTAAGCAAACTTTTTTTTCATAAATATTTCTCCTAAAATTGAAGTTATATGTATAAATATAGTAAACACTTGCTGATTTGCTCGCTTGGGTATAGGGCAAACGCATCTAAATTTACCTAATATCATCGTTTTTTTTGCATTTCTTTGCAACGAATGATTGAATTGTAGTGGTTGCCCTGCAACGTTGGTGTGCATTTTGCACAACGGTGTCCAAAATCGGGGCGTTGCGGGGTGTCCCCGCATTGGGGGTAGCGAAAAACGCCGTAGGCGGTTGCAGCGAGGGGGAATTCCCTTCCCGCTTTACATTTCGCTGGTGAACCGTGCGAAGCGCGGGTAATTCCCCCATATTTGAAAAATTAAGATGCGTTAGCCCTGCCTTGTACCTGAATTATGCGCTTAATTGAGAATTGATTTTTTTATTTTATTCTGAGGATGTTTTACAAATACTTGATAATCTTGATTGGGATTTTGACAATGGTTGCTTGCTCACCTGATAAGGATGATGGCATTTCGTATGGTTCTTTATACGATTCCCGCGATGATAAAACATATAAAACCATGCAAATAGGAAAGCAAGTTTGGATGGTTGGGAATTTGAATTATAATGCAAGCGGCAGCACGTGTTATAAAGACTCAAATTCTAACTGCGACAAGTATGGTCGCTTGTATAATTGGGAAACCGCCATGACAATATGCCCCGAAGGCTGGCATTTACCCAGCGACGAAGAGTGGGTAGCAGCAACAACAGATTCCGTTTATACTTTTCCAGCCTCGCCAGGCGGCTACAGCCTTCCCGATGGTTATTTTAACAAAATTGGCGAAGACAGTTACTGGTGGAGCGCCACCGAATACGATGCCGATGGCGCCTACTACTGGCGTATACCACGCGACAGTAGCAATGCAAGCAAAAGCTTCAACTACAAAACGTATCTGTTCAGCGTACGGTGCGTTCAAGGCTTACTATCTCACGATTAAGATAGTCCCCAACTAAGAGTTGCTTACTTGCTATCCAAAGATTTTACAGACTGTTTTCCCAAAATGTGACGCGCGTTCAGAACCAAGAGCAGCTCCTTGTCTAAGGGGCAAACTCCCATCACAATGCCGTCTTTAGCTCTGCGAAGTTCCCTTACCGAGTCGGCAGCATTGGCTTCGCCGGCACGCCTGTCAACAATACGGCTGTGCTCAACGGAAACAACATCGCAAACCTCGTCAACCATAATGCCAAACGGCTCATCCACGCTTGACTTGAACACAACAACCTTGCCATGGCCAGCCTCAGTTTTATGCCTTTGGTCAAAACCAAAAGTTTCACGCAAATTAACCACAAGAAGAATTTGACCGCGAATATTTATATAACCACAAATATCCGAAGGCGCATGGTAAATCGGGGTTACATTTGTGTTTTCGTTAACTTCTTTTACATCCAGAATATTAACGCCAAACAAACGGTTCGACATGCGAAATGTACACATTTGCAGGGTCGAATTCATCATAGCTTCTGTTTCACTCAAGTTCATGCTTGACCTCCATACCACATCCCGTCAACAAGGTGCATTAATTGCTCCAAATTAACCAGAACAGTCATTTTCTTTTTGATTAGAGCGGTGCCTTCCACACCCTCTGCCTGATAACTTTCCTTATTGAGCTTAACCTCATAATGGCCGCTATCAATTAATTTTTCAACCAACAAACCATAAGGCTTGCGAGCACTTTGCGGAATTAGGAAGAACATATTTTCCGGCTGGCTGCCACTCTGAACATGGAGACCATCTTCCAAGCGAACAACACGAGTAGAAACCCCATCCAGGGTTATATATTCCTGAGAACCAATTCGCTCTATGGCGGTTGTTTCTATAGCCTCTACGCGCTTAACATCTTGCATTGAAACGCCAAACTGTTCGCTGCCGCCGTTTGAGAACAGGAGCAAGGAACGAAGCTCGGTACCGTCTTCGGCTGTGGCTTTCTGTTTTTTGCCGTCTTTTCCACCGCCAACATCGCGCACATTATAATGCCTTGCAAGGCCGGTGGCATCCAAAATCATAGCTACTTTGCCATCACCGAGCACCGTTGCTCCGGAATAGAGCGGAATGCTTTTAACTGCTCTGTGCATGGGTTTAACCACAATTTCTTCGCTGCCGTGAATGCGGTCTATAATCAAACCAAAGCGCAAACTTCCGGAACGCAAAACTGCAAAGTTAAGCGAGTAATGAATAGGATGGTCGCTTTCTTCCGCCTCTTTATATTTTACAGCCATCTCTTTGCGAGCTTCGGAATTTTGCTCTGTAACTTCGGAAAGAGCGTCTTCGTCAAACATTTTTTCGCGGGCAAGAGCCTCACGCAAACGAACCATCGGAAGCAGAGTGTCACGCAAACGGAACACTTCTCTTGCGCCGGCACATTCAATTCTTGTAAATGCGTCTTTGTCGTAAAGGCAAACAAGCTCTTCCAAATTCACCTGCGGAATTGCAAAACGCTCATCACCGCTTTGAACAATGAGAGAAGGTATAATCGCAAGCGTTAAGGGCAAGCGCAGTTTCACAACCGAACCTTCGCCTTCAACGGATGTCAAAGAAACGGAGCCGCCGAATTTTTCAACGCCGGTTTTCACAACATCCATACCCACGCCACGCCCGGAAACATCGGTAACCGAAGAAGCAGTGGAGAAACCCGGCAAAAGCACCAGGTTAAGTATGTCTTGCACACTCATTCTCGAAAGTTCGTCTTCTGTTTTTAAACCTTTTTCCAAGCATTTGCGCCGGATGGTTTCTACCTTTAAGCCCTTACCGTTATCTTTGATATCCACATGAATCTGACCGCTTTCGTGATATGCAGAAAGAGTCACTTTGCCGAACTCCGATTTGCCGGCGGCAACTCGAATATCCGGATCCTCAATGCCGTGGTCGCAAGCATTGCGAACCAAGTGGGTTAGGGGATCACCAATGGCTTCCAAAATATTTTTATCCAACTCAACTTCGTCGCCCTCGGTCACAAAGTCTATTTTTTTGCCGAGCTTGCGAGAGAGTTCGCGCACCATTCTGGAATAGCGAGAGAATACGGTGCCAATGGGCTGCATTCGGGTGCGCATAATTGTTTCTTGAAGTTCCGTTGTAACAGAATCAAGGCTTTGGGTGATGCTACGGAATGTAGAATCTGCCTGTTCCAAATGCATAAGCTGCTGGTTTCGAACAAGAACAAGTTCACCGGCAAGCATCATAAGGCGGTCAAGGAGATCTACCTTTATGCGCAAAAACTCTTCGTGTTTGCCGCTATTATCTTGCGGCTTGTCATTGTCTTTGTTATCTTGCGGAGCAACTTGTGCTGTAGTTACCGGTGCAGGTGCTACTGGTGCTGGGGCTGCCGGAGCCGGAGCTTGCACTGCAGGGGCTGCTTCCGGTTCAGCAAATTGCGCTAATTCCGGAAATTGAGCCAGTACATCTGCAACGGAACGTTGCTCTACAGGCTCGGGAGCCGGTTCAACAACCGGTGCTGCTAGCACTGGCGCCGGTTCCAAAGTTGCCACTGCCGCTGTGCTATTCAAAGCCTTTAAAACAGATACCAGTTCGCTAACATCCGTATTATTGCTCTTATTAACATCGTCAAACATATCGCTTAACATATCGGTACCTTCCATAAGAGCATCGGACATAGGTTGAGTTATTGAAAGCCTACCCTCACGCAGAGAGTCTAAAAGACTCTCCATTGCATGGGTGAGCGTGCCAATGCTTATTAAACCTAAAAAGCCCGCCGAGCCTTTTATAGTATGAATGGCGCGAAACAATTCATTTATAGAACTGAGCTTAACTTCACCCGTTTTTTGGATGTGCTCAAAAATCTCTTCTATTTTAATGAGATGCTCGCGAGACTCTTCAACATACTCAGCAAGAATATCATTATCAGTTTCCACAAAAACCTCCGTTCATTAGTATAATGAATATAGAAAATTTTAAATAGGTCGCTGATTTATTTGCTTGGGTATATCCCCATACCCTATACCCTATACCCCATACCCTAACAAGTAAATCGACACTTACCAAACTTGTCTGCTTTCACCTGGCTTAGGGCTTTTATTTGGGTTTTCCAGACTAATTCAGGGTTGTCTGAGCGTAAAAAGTCCATATATTTGGAGCCTAAATAAGACCAGGCGAAAATAT
This sequence comes from Candidatus Fibrimonadaceae bacterium, assembly GCA_031286305.1. Taxonomy (GTDB): domain Bacteria; phylum Fibrobacterota; class Fibrobacteria; order Fibrobacterales; family Fibrobacteraceae; genus Fibrimonas. The sequence goes on from JAITUM010000085.1 coordinate 4,287, forward strand.
TGTCTATGCCTGCATTGGCGGCTATTTTTGTTGCTTCCTTTACAAAATGCTCGGTTCCGGCTTCAATATGGTAGTTTTTTACCCACATTTGAGCTTCTTTCCTGTGTTTTTTAGCCAAAAGCACCACTTTTTCGCTGACTTCGCTGTATATTCTCCGAACTCTTTCAATAGAATCGCCTTTTTCCCAGTAAGGATCGCTCCCTATTTCGTCAACAAATGGGATTTTTGCCACCTCGTCCCAGTTTTCCAAGCCGGCAGGGAACCAGGGCGGCAGCAGGCAAACTGAGTTTCTTTTGCCGAGTTTATGGACCCGTTTTGTGACAAATGATAAAAAAGACACCAAGCTTCGCTGCTTAAAAGCTTTGAGTGCTTGGTCGGGAACTTTTGGGATTTCTTTGCCGGTTTGTTTTTTAAACAATTTTGAGCAAGAACCGCAACTGCAAACATGGAGTTTTGGATTTTTCTTTTCAAAATAAAAGTGGGGTTCATCCCAAAACACGGTTTCTATATCGCACTCGCAAACTGCCTTAATCCATTTTTCAATATACTTGCGAAAAGCGGGGCTGTTGGGGCAAGAGGCTACAAGTCTCTTGCCGCTAAGGCTAACTTGTGCTGATTCCTCTTCCTTAGCAGCAAGCTCGGAATAAGCCTCCCCCCCGAATACTCTACCTACCCCCCAAGGGTTCACATAAACTTTTAACCCTTCGTTTTTTGATATAGTTATTATTTCTTTCATTGTTTGCGGGTAATAATGCAAATCTTCTTCTGAAAAAGTGTGCAATACATAGTTGAAGCCGGCTTCTTTGATAGCCTTCATATCTTTGCGAACCCACTCAGGATTCCGCACACCAAAATAAGAGATACCCGTTTTCATAGAGGGTAGCTTATCTGCCGACCGCCTTTGCTTTGTCTCCGTATTTCTTTATCAACTCGTCTTGGATGTTGCGCGGAACAGGAGAGTATCTAGCGAATTCCATGGTAAATTCTGCTTTACCTTGTGTCATGGAGCGCAAATCGGTGGCATAACCAAACATTTCGGAAAGCGGAACCTCTGCCACTATGGTGGTGTAGAGCTGCTCTTCGGTGGTGGCTTGGATTGTGCCGCGACGCTGCGAAAGATTACCAACAACGCTGCCTTGGAACTCGGTTGGGGTTTGAACCTCAACCTTCATTATAGGCTCAAGCACCTGCGGACCTGCTTTTTGGAAAGCCTCGCGGAATGCCATGCGGGCGCAGATTTGGAAAGCCATATCAGAAGAGTCAACGGGGTGGTATTGACCATCTTTCACTTCCATTTCAATGCCAACAACAGGGAAACCTATCAAAGAACCGGCTTCCATACAGCTTTGGAAACCCTTGTCGCAGCTTGGAATGTATTCTTTTGGAATGCGACCGCCAACAACGGAACTCATAAAATTGTAAATCTTTTCCATATCGCCTTCAACAGGCAAAGGACGCATTTCGCCCATCATTTTTGCATACTGACCGGCACCACCGGTTTGCTTTTTGTGAGTGTAGTCATAAGAAGCCGCTTTGGTAATGGTTTCGCGGTAGGCAACCTGCGGAGCGCCGGTTTGAACCTCAACCTTGTATTCGCGTTTCATGCGCTCAACATACACATCAAGATGCAATTCGCCCATACCTTTGATGATGGTTTGCCCTGATTCCTTGTCTATATATACTTGGAAAGTGGGGTCTTCTTTGGTAAAGCGGTTGAGAGCCTTTGAAAGATTTGCCTCGGCATCTCTGTTTTTAGGTTCAATAACAAGCTCAATAACGGGGTTCGGAACATGCATGGAGGTCATATTCATGCGTAGCGAGCCGTCTGTAAAGGTGGTACCTGTTGCGCAATCAATGCCGAACAATGCCACAATATCGCCTGCGCCCGCCTCGGTAATGTCTTCTATGTTATCTGCGTGCATACGAACCAAGCGACCCACATTCACCTTTTTGCCGGTTGTCATATTGACTATGGTTAAGCCTTTTTTAATTAGACCCTGGTAAATGCGAATATATGTGAGCTGCCCATAGCGGTCATCTGTCAGTTTAAAGGCGTAGCAAACAAGGGGTTTGTCGTCTTTGCTGTCCATTTCCGTGGGTTCTTCGTCTTTATCTAGGTTGAGCGCAATATTTTTGACTTCGGTTGGGTTTGGCAAGTAGTCTGTTACACCATCCAAAAGTTTTTGAATACCGGTGTTTTTATAGGCGGAACCCATAAAAATCGGAGTAATTTTGAGCTCTATAGTCGCTTTGCGGATTGTTGCTTTGAGCAAATCTTCGGGGATTTCTTTGCCTTCCAAAGCGAATTCCATCAGCTGGTCGTTAAAATCGGCGATTGTTTCTATCAATTTGGCGCGATATTCTTCGGCTTGATCCTTCATGTCTTCGGGAATATCAATTTCCTTAATTTCCTGCCCTTTTTCGCCCTCAAAAATATAACCTTTCATTTTAATCAAGTCCACAACGCCTTTTAGCTTGTCTTCCAAGCCTATGGGGAGCTGCATAACGCAGGGGACGTGGTTAAGTTTTTCTCGCAGCATTTCGGCAACGCGGAGCGGGTTTGCACCGGCGCGGTCGCACTTATTCACAAAAGCTATGCGTGGAACATTGTATCTGCGCATTTGTCTATCAACGGTAATTGACTGCGATTGAACGCCTGCAACGCTGCAAAGAACCAGAATTGCGCCGTCTAAAACTCGAAGCGAGCGTTCCACTTCAATGGTGAAATCTACGTGTCCCGGGGTATCAATTATATTGATGGCTGTTTCGCCCCAGGTTGCATATGTAGCTGCAGACTGGATGGTTATTCCGCGTTCGCGTTCCAGTTCCATGGAGTCCATTGTGGCTCCCACGCCGTCTTTTCCACGAACCTCGTGAACGGTATGAATGCGCTTTGTGTAAAACAAAATGCGTTCAGTCAAAGTTGTCTTTCCGGAATCTATGTGCGCAGAGATTCCAATATTACGATGCTTCTCAATATTTTTCATAGCTCATAAATATAGTAAAAATGAGCCTCAATGTCAAGGTTTTTTTTAAAATCCCCAGGGCAAACGCATCTTATTTTTTAAATATGGGGGATTTTTCCCCCTCGCTGCAACCGCCCGTTACATTGCACAAGGGCAGACACATAGGTACTGCCCCTACATTGGACGGGCGTTTTCCGCTCCCCCCAATGCGGGGACACCCCGCAACGCCCCGATTTTGGGCACCGTTGTGAATGTTTTTTTGCAATACCCATAACGCTCTACATTTCGCTGGTAAACATGCCAAAGGTGCTTGTTGCACAACTATTTTTTGTTTTGGTGTAATATTTTTGTTTTACCAGCGATATTTTGATTGCTAAATGATACGCACCTTGTATATCAAGATTTTTTCTAAAAATCCTTCT
>JAITUM010000111.1 GCA_031286305.1 Candidatus Fibrimonadaceae bacterium
GCGTCGCGCCCCCGCGCCTCCGGGCCACGGCGGGGCCAGGGCGGCGCTGCGGGTTGGCGGGGGGGGGGGGGGGGCTTAAAAATTGCCTTCTGTATGCTTTAATTGGCGTAGAATCGCCTAATTGCGACTTGGAGCGGTCTTTTGACCCTTGAAATTTAAATGGCTCATTTGGGCTAAAAAACGCCCTAGGAGCCTGCTGTGCAAGCTTGAGGAAAGCATTTTTGTTAGCAAAATAAAGCATACTATTATGGTAATGTAGAAAATTTTTAAGCCTGTAACCGAAGATTAAACAACGTTGTCCAAAAACGGGGCGTTGCGGGGCGTTTGGTGAGCGGAGCCGAACCAGCCCCGCATTGGGGGGTAGCGGAATTAGTATGCCTGCACAATTGGTAGAGCGTTTGTAGATGGGCTTTTAAGGAAAATGCAGGAAAACGCCGGGCAGTACCTATGTGTCTGCCCCTTTGCCACGTAAGGCGTTTGTAGCGAGGGGGAATTTATTCCCCCATACTCAAGCTCAAGCGACTAAATCATTATTTTCTATATTAAACCCACTTGCGGTTGTGGTGGAACTGGTAGACACATCAGCTTGAGGTGCTGACTCCTGAGAGGGAATGAAGGTTCAAGTCCTTTCAACCGCAGTTAAAATAATGACACAAGAATCAAATGTTAGAGTTCGCTTTGCGCCAAGTCCAACAGGTTATTTGCATGTTGGCGGCGCACGAACGGCTATTTACAACTATCTTTTTGCAAAAGCCGTTGGCGGCACTTTCTACCTGCGAATAGAGGATACCGACCGCAAAAGGTATAACGAAGAAGCCCTGAATGATTTGCTGCGCGATTTGAAATGGCTGGGGCTGGAATGGGATGAAGGGCCGTTTTTTCAAAGCGAACGCTTGGAAATTTACGGCAAAGAAGCAGAACAGCTGATAAATAACGGGCATGCTTACTATTGTTTTTGCACCGAAGAACGCCTGCAAACCCTTGAACACGGCTACGACCGCCACTGCCGAGACCTAGCACCGGAGGAAGCAAAGAAAAGAATAGAGAACGAAAAATTCGTTATCAGGTTCAAAACTCCACAAAACGGCTCAACAAAATTTAACGACCTAATCAGGGGCGAAATTGAAACCCCAAACAAAGATTTAGACGACCTTGTTATTTTGAAAAGAGATAAATTCCCAACCTATCACCTGGCAAGCGTTGTGGACGACCACTATATGAAAACGAGCCACGTGCTGAGGGGTGATGAGTGGATAAGCAGCACCCCGAAACATGTTTTGCTGTACAATGCCTTTGGTTGGGAAGCCCCGCTTTTTTGCCACCTGCCCGTGATTTTGGCACCCGGCGGCGGAAAACTTTCAAAACGAAAAGGAGCCGCATCCGTAGGGGACTTTAGAGACCTGGGTTACTTGCCTCACGCTCTGGTGAACTATCTTTCGCTTTTGGGCTGGAGCCCCGGAGACGACAGAGAAGTGATGAGCTTGGAAGAGATGTTCGGAGCTTTTTCTTTGGAACGCATTCAGCCGAAAGCGGTTGCCTTTGATGAGAAAAAACTGGAATGGATGAACGGTATGCACATCAGGTTGCTTCCGGATTCCTTGCTTGCAAGCGAGTTGAAAAAACTCTACCCTGCAGAGCAAGATGAAAAAATTTTGAAAGTTGCGGCTTTGCTAAAACCTCGCTTGAAATTCACAACCGAACTTTCTGCAATGTCAAAATATTTTTTTGAACGCCCCGAAAAATGCGAAGACGAAAAAGCGTATGCAAAGTATTGGACCGAGAAAAGCCCTGAGCATATAGAGCTGGTTGCAAAGGAGCTGGAAAAAATTGAATTTGATGTAAAAAACATTGAAGCCGCTTTTGTCAAAGTTTGTGAGAGCAACGAAATCAAGCTGGGGGCCTTGGCTCAACCGGTGAGGCTTGCAGTGAGTGGTGTTGGTGCGGGGCCTGGGCTTTGGGAAATTTTAGAATGCCTTGGTAAAGAAGAATGTATATTCAGGTTGCGCCGTGTCAAATGAGGCTTTGCTTTTTCCAACATATTTTTTTGAAGGCGAATTGTTTTGTAGAATATGCGCCCAGATAAGAAAATTTGAAATATCTTCTCAAGAAAAATATGATAAACATTATGGCAAATGCGATATTCCGCCTAATAAACCTTTGTTTTGCCAGTGCGTAGAATGCGACAGCACGGTGATTTACGCCACTCACGAATTTGCCGAGCTGCAAGAAGAGCCTATGCTTGGGCTTTGCAAAATTTGGGGAATGGCAAATTTGGAAGCCGGCGATGCGGTTTTTCACCCGACCGAAGGTTTGTGCACGGTTGAGAGCGTAAATAGGTTTTCCAACTCTTTGCCGGAAATAACGCTCAGAGATAAAAATAAAAAAAAAATTGAAGCTAAGCTTGATATTCAAACGCAAAGCAAAAACAATGATTTTTACAGAATCTTTCCGCAAAATGCCGCCAGTGCCCGCATAGGAGACCAAATTTACCACACGGAAACAAAGCTTTTCGGCAAGGTTGTTGGTTTGGAATTTAACGGTGAGCAGGCTATTTTTGTTAAGTTTGATGATGGAAAAATTGAGCGATGCTGCTTTGAGAAAGACAGGCATTATTTAACGGATGTAGTTTTGGAGCAAAGTGCAAAGTGGCGGTGCAAAGATTTATCTTTTTCGCAAAGCCTGCAAATTCATTCTCGTGAAAAAATTTTATATGTAAAGTGTTTGGTTGCAAATTTTGCCACCGTGTGTGAGTTGGAAAAAGTGATCACTTCTATTCCGCAGGCTCGTTGTTTTGTTATGCATGTGTTTTTGGAAAAAACGAATGTAGGTTCAAATGATGTGTACAAAGAATTGACAAAAAAAGGCATATGCCTTTGCAATGGCCGCGTTGAGTTGAGGGATTGGGAAGCGCATATTACGGGATTTTCTTCTAACAAGGATATTCCGGAAAGCATTCATAAGGCTTTGCAAAAATTTCCAATTAAAAAAATAATTTTAAAAATCAGAAAGCGTTCCGATATAAAAACGATAAAAACCATAAATGAAAAAGATTGTTTTATAAAAATGAGCAAAATGGGCCGGTATATTTACATAGATGGTTGGGTAAAAAGTGAATCTGAAAAGAAAAACGCAAACTTTACAGCATTTTTTTCTAGTTTTAGTTTTAGAATAAAAAACAATCTGTTAGTGATTAATTGAGGTTTTAAAAAATGTTTATAAAAAATCTAAAACAATTTGTTTTACATCAATCTTATGCATTGATACTTCTTGTATTTGTGGCTTTTAGTGCGATGGTTATTTTGAGTTATTTGTATATAAGCCACATTGAGTATGAGCATTTAGAGAGAAATGTAAATAATACATTATTGAGTACACAGGCAAGCATTGAAGCCGATCTAAAAGAACCCGAGACGTTTTTGGCCAGCCATTCGCAAACCATACGCAATATGATTTTGAATGGATGCAACGCCAACGATTTGCGTGCATATTTTGCGGATATTTCCAAAGAGGTGCTAAGCGATGAAAAATTTATGAGCGGTTTCAGTGATTTTTATGGTTATTTTGAAACTTTTGGAGGTTTAATAAACAGCGGAGCGATACTTCCGAATTTTGATGCAACAAAACGCTCTTGGTATGGCGCAGCAATAGAGGCAAAAGGAGAAGTTGCTACTGTCCCTCCGTTTATCAGTATGTTAGATCACTTTGTTATGACATACTCTCGTCTCATTTTTGATAAAGATAGCATGCCAATAGGCGTGATTGGCTTGAACGTAAAGCTTGACAGGTTTGCTAAATATTCGGTTAACACACGTTTTTCCGAAGATAGCTATGGAATTTTGCTAGACCAGAATTTGAAAGTTATAGCACATCCGGATACCTCATATTTTGGCAGCTTAATGCGTGACGTAAGAGGTAGCGAACTTCATCTTCTTGCTGAAAAACTTGAACGGGGAGAAGAAATTTTTGAGCGCAGAATGAGAAATTACAAGAATGAACTTTCCATTGTATTTTTTCGTAAAATAAAAAACGGATGGTATTTGGGATTTGTAACACCTAAAGAAACATATTTCCAAAACTTGAGAAACATGATGAAGGTGCTTGTTGCATTGGGACTGGTACTATTTATAGTGCTAAGTTACTTTTTGTTGCGCATGAGAGCGATGCATGTAAAAGCTGAGAGGCAGACACAATTGCGAACGCAAGCAATGCTGGAAGCCGAAGCCGCTAATAAAGCAAAGAGCAAGTTTTTGGCCATAATAAGCCATGAAATACGCACTCCCATGAACGCAATACTCGGCATTACCGAAATTCAACTGCAAAATGAAACGCACTCGATTCCCATAAAAGAGGCGTTTAACAAAATTTACAGTTCGGGTGATATGCTGATTGGCATAATCAACGATATACTTGATTTGTCTAGAATAGAAATGAACAAAATGGAAATTAATTCTACAAAATATGAAGTTGCAAGCCTTATTAACGATGCCGTGCACTTGAACATGATGCGCAATAGCAAACCCATAGAATTTACTCTTAAAGTAGATGAAAATATACCAACCTTATTATTTGGAGATGAGCTGCGCATTAAACAAATTTTGAATAATTTGCTCTCCAATGCTTACAAGTATACCAGCAAGGGTTCTGTAGAGTTATCTGTTAATGTTGAAACGGATAACGCCAAAGAAGGATATGTTCAGCTTGTTTTTCGCATAAACGATACCGGGCAGGGAATGACGGAAGAGCAGATAGAGAGACTGTTTACCACTGAATATACTCGTTTTAATTTGGAAACCAACCGTTCAATTGAAGGCATAGGGCTTGGTTTGAGCATTACTTGGCATTTGGTAAAAATAATGGATGGCACTATTTCCGTGGAAAGTAAGCCGAATGAGGGCACAAATTTCACTGTGTGTTTGCCGCAAAAAACAATTAATTCTGAAGTTTTGGGCAAAGAGCTTGTTGAAAGTTTGGAGAATTTTCGCTTAAGCAATTCAATGCGAATGAAGAGGGCGCAAATAATGCGCGAATACATGCCCTATGGCAAAGTTTTGATTGTTGACGATGTGGATTCTAATTTGTATGTGGCCAAAGGATTGATGATGCCTTATGGTTTGTCTATTGATGTTGCAGCTAGCGGCATTAAAGCTGTTGAAAAAATTAAGGCCGGTAATATTTACGATGTTGTGTTTATGGACCACATGATGCCTAAGATGGATGGCATGGAAGCTACGAAAATTATACGTGATATGGGGTATAAAGAACCGATTATAGCGTTGACGGCAAATGCAGTGATAGGTCAGGCAAACATATTTTTAGAGAATGGCTTTGATGAATTTATACCAAAGCCGATAGATATACGGCAACTAAATGCGATTTTAAACAAATTTATTCGCGATAAGCAAAGCCCTGAAGTGATAGCCGAAGCGCGAAAGCAAAAAGAAAGCATTTCCCCAAACAATATGCCTCAGTCAGATGAAGCCTTGCACAGTGTTTTTCTTTTAGATATTAAAAAGATTTTGCCGGTTATAGAAAATACTTTGAAAGACATTGATAATGCAACGAATGAAGATTTGCGTATGTTCACAATAGGTGTACATTCTATGAAAAGCTCGCTGGCAAATATAGGTGAAACAACTGCTTCAGAACTTGCTTTTGCTTTGGAAAAAGCCGGAAAAGAGCGAGATGTGGAAACTATAGAAATGCAGACTCCTATGCTGATTGAAAATATACGCAATATAAAAGCAAAAATTGAAGCAAAAAAGAAAAAATCAGAACCCGAGCATGTTATTAATGAGAATTTAAAATTTTTGCATGAACAACTGCAGATTATTTGCTCTGCCTGTGCAAACTATGATGAGAGAGCAATCAAAATTGCGCTTGAAGCTTTGAAAAAAATATCGTGGAAAGAAGAGACTAACGCACTCATTGACGCAATAGATGAACAATTATTATACGGCGATTTCGAAGAAATATGCAAGTTAGCAACAGAAAGGAATAACCCATGCCAAATTTAAGTAATTCTCAATTCTCAATTCTCAATTCTCAACTAACAATCTCGCTCTGCATTTTAGCAATAATCGCAGTTCAAACATTTGCTTCTGTTGAAAAGGCTTTGGAATATGCATATAAGGCGGAGTATAGCAAGGCGCTTAGCGAGGTTGCTAAAATTCCGGAAGAAGATTCCAGCGCTTGCGTGATAAGGGGAATGGTGCTCTTTAGCCGCTTTGATGACCTTGGCGATACCTTGGATTTAAACTCGGCTTTGTCTATTTTAGAGAAATGCAAAGCGGGTGATTTTTGGGAGCCGCTTCGTCGTTATGAGATAGCTTTGGTGAATGACAGGAAAAGCAATACTTTTAATTTTAAAGGCATAATTGGGGCGCGTAGCGCGGCGCAAATATTTGCAACTCGCTCAGACATTGATTCAAAAGCTTTTTATGCAATATACACTTATTACGCTCCGTTTAATAAATCTAATTTGGAAGATTTGAGAAAGGGGTTTGATCAGAGCGAAATGTTTTCTGCTGCTTTTGGAAGTGCTCTTATATGGATTTTTGACAGAGAAAAAAAATATGCCGAGGCTTTGAATTTGACCAACGAGATGCTCAAGCGTTATCCCGAGCATCCTATACTTTTGCAAACCAAAGCGGAAATGCTTTTCAAAACGGGCAAGGCAGAGGAAGCTATTGAATTATTTAAGCAAAGCGAACAGCTTTACGCTCAAAGGGCACCTAACAGCATTCGTTATTGGTGCGCAGTCACTCACTTGGCAAAAATGACCGGCGATTCATTTTGGAAAGAAAAGCTAAAAAGCAAAGAACACCGTGCAATAAAACGCTGGATGCCGGATATAAAGTGAAAGTTAATTTTCTCCTGGCATTTTTCCTGTTTTCCGCACTTTTATTTTTTAAAGAATTATCAAGGGGCCAATCGCGCGCAAAACAATCCTGTGTCTTTATGCCAGTCCAGCAGGCTGTATTGGTGAAAAAGAACATCGTTTTCAAAAGGAATGTAAATGCCTATCCCGCAACTCCTTTCAATGGAAAATTCATCTAAAAAATAAGGTGTCCAATCATTGTAAATCACCGTTTTAGAAATCTGCTTTCTTAAGGCTATTAAGTTAGCTTCATTTGAAATCGCATGTTCTAGGTAATTTTCAAAATCAAAGAACAAAGCAGGCTCTCGAGTATCATATCTTTGAACAAGCTCTCTATTTGGGCAAACAAGATTCTCTTCTTCTTTTATAGCTTTATTTACTAAATCTGCCAAAGGCTCTAGCTGTCTGGTATCAACTACAGCTATTGAGCCTGACTGTAATATTCCATTTCTATTTTTGTAATACTCCATATATGTAAGCGCAATTTCCCCGTAATTCGGGCGTGGAGTTAATAAAAGCGGAACTATTTCTTCATAAGGGAAACCGGCAACAAGAACTTCGGTTGGAGAGGCTATTATTATATCTGCTTTATTTCTTAGCTGATATAAAACTTCTATTCCGCTCATTAAACAGGCGTCGAAAATAATAAAATCTAAATTTTCCGGAATTGCTTCTGCCAAATCTGTAATTTCCATTTCATTATTTTTATCTCTTCCAAAGGAGCGAACATTTGTTTCTTTTATATAGTCGTAAGCGCCTTCAGGCAGCCAGCCTGTTCCGTGAGACCACAGGATTAGGCCATAGTTTTCTGCGGGAAACAGCGAAAAAGTTTCATCTATTACGGCTTTTAGAACTTGTTTGGAAGCGGAGTTTTGTACATCGTATTGCATAATAGTATCTATTGCATTTTTTTTGATTTTTAATAAATGTGGGTTATCGTAGGGGGTGTCTATATATACAATCAAGTTATATTCATTTGGTATTTCCGCCGCAAGCATTTCGTCAATGTCTTTATATGCGCTTCTATGCAGATTATTATCGGCGGCCATGTAAATTAATACTGTGCGTTTAGCAGTGGGTTCCTGCTCTGTGCTGTTGTTGGAGCAGGAAAGGCATAGTGCGGTGAATAGTAAAAAAAAGAGCTTTTTCAACTCACTCCGCGGATTGGTTAACTGAGAAACTAGAATTGCAATTGCCCGCATCTACCATTACAGATTGTTTCCTTTCTTCTTTAGTTTCATTTTTACTTACCGAAACAAGCAATGTATATTCATCTATTTGCGTTACGCTAAACCATGAGCATTCTATTTTCATTATTGAATTACCTTTACAATAATTGTCCCTACAGTAATCTGATTCATTTTCTGCCCAAATATATTCGCACCCCATTCCATTAGACGCCAACCAATAGTTGCTATTCATTATTACACTATCAATTCCTCCCTCTGCACTAAAAAACAGTTTCTCTTTTGACAGTTTTATCAATTCGGAGCAATAACCAGGAGGTTCGTTATGCTTCCCAAAACACGAAGCTAAAACTAAACTAAAAAATAGAAATAAGTGTTTCATGACATGCATTTCCTATCTGCGTATATGTGGAGTCATTTTCAATACATATTGATAATTTCTAGCTTCGCCTGATTTGGTTCCAGAAGCAAGATCTGGTCCAAGCCTAGAATTAAAAACACCGCTTTTATAGTAGCCATTATACCCGCCATACCATCCCCAGTTATTGTGTATATAATCCGTATCAACATGTACACCATCAGTAGTTATCCGCCGTTTCAAATGACCATCTATTACCCAAGTATGGCAACCGTTATGGGTTGTTTTGACGGTTATTCCTAAAAATTTATAATCTGTTTTTCCGGAGCAACCTTCCATAATTAAAGGCTCTCTTCTGTTCATGGAGGCAATTGCGCTAGCAGAATTGTAAGACTCTAACACACCGGTCGTTTTCATGTTTGATGCTGACATAAGTGTCATCTTCACTGAAAAACCATGCTTGTTTAAAAAAGATATTGCATTTTCTGTATAAGCACCACTCGCATCACATCCATGGCTCATGCCAACACCATTGCCTATTTGTTTCATTAAATTTGCTACTTGATTTTTTATGTTCGGTGAAGCACCATCAATATGATAAATTGCTGTGCTAGGATAAGAAGAAGGATTTCCTCCTGTGTATTTATTCAGTTCTGTCCAATTAAATGAATAACCATTTATGCTGGATGGATGTTGCCAGCGAGACATAATTTGAGCAGTAGCAACGGCAACACAACCTACTCTGACTCTGCCATTACCGGTATCAGAACAATTTCTATGCTCTAAATTATTATTGAAAGGTACTCTTTGCCCCCATTCTACAGGTACAAGTGGAGTTACGTGATTAAGAATCTCCGTTGTAACAACAGGTCTTCTGCCTGCCCTAGCAGCTGCCTTAGCTTCTTCTATTGAAGTAGACTTAGTTCCCGATTCAATGTCCAACTTTTCCAAAATACTGCTAAGCAAAGAATCTTGCTGATGTTCTGCCTCAACTATGGAATTAACCATGTAATCTTCCAAATGCTGCAAAAATATAATCACACCGGGGTTGTCAATTGAATCTGCTAAAGAACCGCTTCCTGTAAATGCAAACAGTGGCTCATCAATGCGAGTATCCGCTGAAATAATAGCAAAACCAAGGTCGTCTCCAAAGTTTGCAATATAAGCCAAAGTATCAGGGATTTCAATGTCGGTTAAGTCACTGGATTTCAAAGCAACAGATTTATTATCAGAAACTAGAGCAGAAATAGAACTAATCCTTCTGTTTGAGCCGGATTTAAGAGAACTTTCGCCATTCAAAAAGTCAATCACCCAATTTGCCTGCTCCATAGCCTCGTCAATACTAACTCGGTTATTTG
>JAITUM010000123.1 GCA_031286305.1 Candidatus Fibrimonadaceae bacterium
ACCGGGGCGTTGCGGGGTGTTACCCGCGCTTCGCACGGTTCACCAGCGAAATGTAAAGCGGGAAGGGTGTTCCCGCATTGGGGGTAGCGTAAAACGCGGAGCGGTTGCAGCGAGGGGGACATACCCCATACCTAAACATTGAGTTAATCTTAATTACTATATTACCTCAAAACAAAGAGGATATTATGGCTTGCAAAGAAGAGAAATGTGATGGCAAAAATAACTTTCTAAAAGAAGCGGAATACGCGCTTGCTAAAAACAGGCGTGTGTTTTTGTGGGGACCTGTGGAAGATTCCAGCGCTGAAGAGCTGGTTAAACAATTTCTTTATTTGGATTCGCTTTCAAATGAAGATATCTACTTCTTTATAAACAGCCCGGGTGGCGCCATTTCAAGCGGACTTTCAATTTACGATTGCATCAAATCGCTAAAAAGCAATGTGATTACAATTTGCGCAGGGCAAGCCGCCTCCTTTGGCGCGGTGCTGCTGTGCGCCGGAACAAAAGGCAAACGCTATGCATGGCCAAATGCCCGGATAATGATTCACCAACCGCTGATTCATGGCTCCTTTGTAGCCCCGGCCAGCGACCTTGCAATACAGGCTGAAGAAATGCTCCGCATTCGCGATGTGTTAAACGGAATTTTCAGCGAACATACCGGCAAATCAAAAGAAGAGCTGGAACGCGACACCGACCGCGATAACTATATGAGCGCAGAACAAGCCAAAGAATACGGCATTATCGACGAAGTGAAGAGCGTGGTGTAATGGTAGAATCAAAAATATTTTTTAAAAATTCGCAAAAAATGAAAGACCTGAGTGATAATAGCATTCATTTGGTGGTCACATCACCGCCATATTTTAATGCAAAAACTTATTCAAGAAAAACAGATGATTTAGGCAACATTCACGATTTGGATAGATGGCTTTGCGAAATAGGAGAAGTTTGGAAAGAGGTTTTTAGAGTTTTGCAACCCGGCAGAAAATTCTTTTTGAACATTATGAACTTGCCGGTTCGCTATGAAAAAAGTTTTAGAACATTGAACTTGGTTGGCAAAAGCACGGATTTATGTGAGAGCATAGGTTTTATTTTTAAACGTGATATTATATGGCACAAAACAAATGGTGTTAGAGCGCACTTTGGAACCTATCCCTACCCCGGCGGAATTTTGCTCAACAACATGCACGAAGCAATTTTAGAATTCCAAAAACCCGATGCTAAAAAGTTCAACAAATACGCTCATTTAACAAAAGAGATAAAAGAGAAGTCCAAAATAGACAAAGATTTTTGGCTTTCCATAAAAAACAGCGATGTATGGCTTATGAAACCGGAAAAAAGCGGGAAAGGCAGAGAACATATTGCTCCTTTTCCGTATGAACTCCCTTACCGGCTTATCAAAGCTTATTCATACATAGGCGAAACAATTTTAGACCCATTTTGCGGCAGCGGAACTTCCCTGCTTGCAGCAAAAAACTTGGGTAGAAACGGAATTGGCTATGAAATAAATTCTAGTTTTAAAGCAACCATTAAACGTAGGTTGGAGAAAGATATTTTATCATGAAAGTAGTTTCGCTTTTTGCTGGTGCTGGCGGCTTGGATTTGGGGTTTGAGAAAGCCGGATTTGATATTATTTGGGCAAATGAATATGATAGATCCATTTGGGAAACTTATGAAAAAAATCATGAAAATACTTTTTTAGATAAAAGAAGCATCTGTGATATTCCATCTGACGAAATTCCTGATTGCGATGGAATAATAGGCGGTCCGCCTTGCCAAAGCTGGTCAGAGGCAGGATCTCTTGGTGGCATTAAAGACAAAAGAGGTCAATTATTTTATGAATTTATGAGAATTTTAGCAGACAAAAAACCTAAATTTTTCCTTGCAGAAAATGTATACGGAATGTTGCTTCCAGTCCACAAAAAAGCCCTTGACAACATATTACAGTTATTCAAGGACATTGGATACAATTTGTCATTTCAGCTATTGAATACCGCAGATTATGGCATTCCACAAGACAGAAAAAGAGTATTTTTCATTGGTTTTAGAAAAGATTTAGGATTGAAATTTCTTTTTCCAGAAGCTTCAACTTCTAACTCAAAACACAAAAAAACTTTAAAAGAGGCTGTTTGGAATTTGAAAAGTAATGTTTTGCCTGCAAAAAAAGGAAATTTAACAAACGGTCATACTTGTAAGGTAATAAACCACGAATATATGACAGGCGGTTTCTCATCAATATATATGTCTAGAAATAGAGTTCGCTCTTGGGATGAAGTATCATTCACGATACAAGCAATGGGGCGACATGCTCCGATACATCCACAAGCTCCGAAAATGACATTTTTGGGGCAAGATCACAGAGAATTTAAAAAAGGCAAAGAAAACTTGTACCGTAGACTTTCTATTAGAGAATGTGCTAGAATTCAAACTTTTCCTGATGATTTTATATTTTATTACAATTATTTAGCAGATGGTTACAAAATGATTGGCAATGCAGTTCCAGTTGATATGGCAAAAATTTTAGCACAAAAAATTCTTGAATCTTTAAATTCCAAAGACATGGGCTATTCTAAAATAATATCAGGGAACTTCACTTGTAAAAAAGAAAAATACATAACTGGGAAAATCATAAAAGAACAAATGAGCAAACTTATAGAGAGGGTAAGTTAAAATGGAAAAAAAAGCTAAACAAACAGAAACTGGAAAAGCATTTGAATATGCTTTGTTGAAAGTTTTTTTGGAAAGATTAAAGTCGCATACAAAAATAAGTGCTATTGAAAATGAACCATACAAAACAGCAAAAAAATGTTACGACAATTTTGGCATAAAAGAAAGAGAATTGTATAATTTGAATGCAAGTTTAGCTGTTGACTTTTTAAATGCTCTAGAACCTAGACTTGCTAATAGTATGAATACTACAGACATTTTGCAATTAGAAATTATGGCTGACAAAGAGGGGCAATCTGGCGACGTTAGGGATGTACTTGCTATTCGTTCTTTACAAAAATGGGAAATAGGATTTTCAGCAAAAAACAACCATAGAGCCGTTAAACATTCTAGATTATCGGAAAAGCTGGATTTTGGAAATGTTTGGCTCAACATCCCATGTTCGGAGAATTATTTTAACAAAATAAAACCAATTTTCAGTAAGTTAAGAAAATTACGAGAAGAAAGCAATGCAACCAAAAAATGGAGTTCGCTAGGGGATTATCAGTCTATGATATATGTTCCTGTCTTAGATGCTTTTAAAGCAGAATTAGAATTTTTAAACAGAAATAACGAAATGGTTGCGAAGAAACTAGTTGAATATTTAATAGGCAATAGAGATTTTTACAAAATTATTAAAAGTAAAAATGAAGTTGTTATTCAAGCATACAATTTACATGGAACATTGAATTTGCCGGCAAAAAATGTAAAATCTAAATTTAAAATTCAAAAATTGAAACTACCAAACAGATTAATTGAAATCGTTTATAAAGATAATTCTAAAACTACTTTGCTTGTTGTCTTGTCCCATGGTTGGCAGATTTCTTTTCGTATTCATAATGCAAGTTCAAAAGTAGAACCGTCCTTGAAATTTGATATAAATCTGATTTCTAGTCCTAGTACACTTTTTGAACACCATTTACCGCTTGGTAATTTGTAGGCAGAGGTTGGAATGTCCATTTTTTCCGCAATAAAATCCGGCCTTGCAAAAACTCGTGAGGCTTTGCTCGGCGAACTAAAGTCGATAGTAGGCATTGGCAAAATAACAGATGAAATGCTTGAGAATTTAGAAGAGCATTTAATTAAAGCCGATGTTGGTGTAGAAGCCGCTTTTTTGCTGACCGATGCTCTCAGAGAGCACGGGCTTGGCAAATCGCTTAGCCAAAAAGAAGTTAACGATATTTTGCGCTCTGAGGCAGAGCGTTTGTTGCTTGACCCGCCCGAGCTGAAATGGGATGGGAAACCGCACACCGTTTTAATCATAGGCGTAAATGGTGCAGGTAAAACCACCACCATAGGCAAATTATCGCATCGATTAAAGCAAGAAGGAAAATCCGTGCTCATGGCGGCAGGCGATACGTTCAGAGCGGCGGCAATTGAGCAGTTAGAAACCTGGGCAGAGCGGGCCGGTGCCGATTTTGTGCGGCATCAGGAGAACTCAGACCCAAGTGCTGTGGCTTACGATGCTTGCAAAGCGGCCGTTGCCAGAAATAGCGATGTTGTGTTCATAGACACGGCAGGTCGTTTACATAACAAAGACCATTTAATGGACGAGCTTCGCAAAACAGTTAGGGTTGTGAAAAAGGTGAATGAAAATTTCCCGCACGATATATGGCTTGTTATAGATGGCAACACCGGGCAAAACGCTGTTAAACAGGTTAAAACCTTTCACGAGAGTTTTAAGCTAACGGGTTTAATTGTAACAAAGCTGGATGGCACCGCAAAGGGCGGCTCTGTTCTTTCCATAGCAAGCGAATTGAAAATTCCAATTCTATGGGTTGGTGTTGGCGAAAAAATAGACCAGCTTGTTCCTTTTGATAAAGCTGCGTATATTGAAGGGTTGTTTGATATCTAAGTTACTTTAGCAGTAAAAATTACTATATTTCCGCTATGGACAGTAAAGCACTTCTACCTCTGAAAAACGCCTACAATGTGGCGATGAGTTTTATTGAGAATGAAACTCAGAAAAAGAGACCTAGCCCTATAGGCTCAGTTCCTTGGAAAAATTTAAAAGATGAGCTTAACTTTTTAGATAAAAAGAAATCCGACCGAGTTGTTAGTTGGCTAATAGAGAACTGGCCGCCGCACGCAAGCCGTTCAATGCCATATCTTGATGAAAACGAAAGAAACGCCTTTGATTCCGATGCTTATCGTTTGTTGCTTCGTTCCTACAGAACAGGAATGGTATCCGAGCGTTTTATAGAAGATATAATTGTTCGCGGCGCAGATTTTGATGGCTTGCACTTCTCAAAAGATTTTTTGCACAACTGCTTGGCAAAATTCTGGGAAGACTCCATGCAAGAAATACAACAACCGTGGATACATTGATTAGTGACCACTAGTCACTAGCCACTAATCATGCGTGTTCGGGTAATAGGTGGTGGTCTAGCGGGGTGTGAGGCTGCTTTGCAGTTGGCTTGCAGGGGATTTGAGGTTGATTTATATGAAATGCGCAAAGGGATGGGGGAAACTCCGGCTCATAAAACAAGTGATTTAGCGGAGTTGGTTTGCAGCAATAGTTTTAAAGGAACTGCGCTTACAAGTGCTCATGGGCTTCTGAAAAATGAACTCAAAATGCTTGGCAGTTTTCTTTTGCAGGCAGCAGAAAAGACGAAAGTTCCCGCAGGGGAATCGCTCACTGTGGATAGAGAACTTTTTAGCAAAGAGGTGGAAGAGTTAGTTGCAAAAAGCAAAAAAATAACCTTGCATCCCAAGGAATGCGTTGATTTGATTTCCGAAATTCCAACGCTTGTAGCCGCAGGTCCGCTTTGCAGCGATGCCTTGGCAACGCAAATAAAAGAACTAACCGGTGGCAAATTTTTGCGCTTTTTTGATGCCATAGCCCCTGTTATAGACAGCGATTCCATAGACTACTCCCAAGCTTTTGCCATGAACCGCCACGAAAAAGGCGAAACCGCCGACTTTATAAACTGCCCGCTAGACAAAGAAACTTACTTGGAATTTGTTAAAAGACTGCAAGAAGCAGACAGCGTTGAAGAAAAACCCTTTGAAAAAAAAGAATTGTTTGAGGGTTGCCTGCCAATTGAAGAAATGGCACGCAGAGGCACAGACACATTGCGTTTTGGCCCCATGCGCCCCATAGGGCTTGGCAAACACTATGCCGTTATACAACTCCGCGCAGAGAACAGGCAAAAAACTCTTTACAACATGGTGGGCTTCCAAACGAGGCTCAAATGGAACACTCAAAAAGAAATTTTCCGACTTGTACCCGCATTAAAAAACGCCGAATTCGCCCGCCTAGGCTGCATGCATCGCAACACCTTCATAGAAAGCCCCAAACTCCTAGACCCCTCGCTAAAATTATCCAATCCCCAATCCCTAATCCCTAATCCCCAAATATGGTTCGCCGGGCAAATCACCGGTGCCGAAGGTTACACGGAAGCCATAGCTACAGGCTGGTATGCAGCGTGGAACATGGCGAATTCCTTGCTGGGCAAGGAAGAGCTTTTACTGCCGCATGGCACTTGTGTCAGAGCGCTGGTAGAGGCTATAACTGCACCAAATGAAGACTTTCAACCCATGAACTTTAACTTCGGATTACTGCCGCGCCCTGAAAGGTTACGTAAAAGTGAAAAAAAAGACTTTTTTCGTGAACTGTCTCGAAAAAATTTAATTATATTTACGAGATGCTGCCGGAAGAATTAAATTCATTTTTACGAAGACGTAAAGAAAAAATCTTCATATACGCTTGGGAATATTTCACAAAGCGTATCCATGATGAATTGATTCGTTCTGTGATTGAAGAATCGCCGTTTTTTTATGTAGAAATAAATTTTGATATTATCCACAGGGAGCTTCATTCAAGTACTGATCGCTCAGAATTTTGGGAAGCTTTTTTTGATGTGCTTTCAAGGCAAAAACGGCACAGCGATTTGTGTGGTTTTCTGAAAAACGATGAAGGTATAGCCTTTTTGTTTGTGGACTCGGACTCAAATTTAAACACAAAAGAAAGCAGTCCGGTGTGGAATAGATTTAGCGAAGAAGTAGAAGCCCTAACTTTCTCTGACATGCGAAAATGGGACGGAATAATTTACGCTGAATATCCTCCTAAGGAGTTTTTTACAGTTGAGGACTGAATAGTTGAAAGTTTTAGCCATCACTTCTGTTTATCCGCGTTTTGATGCAGACTTAGAAGTTCCTTGGTTGCGAGCCTCCGTTTCTTTTTTAAAAGAAGCCGGCTGTGAAGTTGTTGTTGTTGCGCCTTCGCACAAAGGGCTTAAAAGCCATGAGATAGATGGGGCTAAGGTAAGCAGGTTTAGATATGCGCCCGCAAAATTGGAGTTTTTAACTCACGATGAGGGTGCGCCTTCCAAGATGGCTAAGAACCCCCTGTTTCAACTGCTGGCTATTCCCTACATTATTTCCGGTTCTTTTTCAACGCTCAGAGCTTGCTTTAAATTCAAACCGCAAGTAATCCATGTTCATTGGCCTTTTCCTCATGGTTTCATGGCTTTTTTTGCAAGGCTATTTTACAAAGCTCCCATAGTTTTAACTTTTTACGGTGCCGAACTTCTGTTAATGCAGAAAAAAAAATGGATTAAACCGTTCTTAAAGTTTTTCATAAAACACGCAGATTTGGTAATTGCAATCAGTTCTTTTACCGCAAAAAAAACCAAAGAAATCCACCCACGCAAAATCGAAATCCTACCCTACGGCACAACGTTCAGCACCCCAATCCCCAATCCCCAATCCCCAATCCCCAATCCCCAATATAAAATCCTCTTCGTAGGCCGCCATATTGAACGCAAGGGTATTGAATATTTAATCAAGGCAGCGGCAATGCTGGATAGCGAAAAATTTCAAGTTCGCATTGTGGGTGTTGGAGATTTAACGGAAGAATTAAAAAAACAGGCGCCCGAGCAGGTTTTATTTTTGGGCAAAATTTCCAAAGATGAGCTTGCAAAGGAATATCAGAATGCAAATTGTTTTGTTTTGCCTTCCATTGTAGACTCCAGGGGTGATACTGAGGGTTTGGGTGTGGTTTTAATAGAAGCTGTGGAATATGGGGTTCCGATAATAGCAAGCAATGTAGGTGGAATACCCGATGTTGTTATTGATAAAAAAACCGGTTTGCTTGTCCCTGAAAAAAATCCGGAAACATTGGCTGCTGCAATAAAAGAACTCGCTGAAAACGAGGACTTGCAAAAAACGCTTGTGCTTGGAGCGAATGAGCACATAAAGCAATATTTTTCATGGAATACCATTATAAAAAAACAGATGGAATTGTATTTTTCTACCTTAACTCATTCATGAAGCTTCCGCACAAACCGCTTAATGGCGGCGACACACGTTCCCCAATAAAAGGGCGCACTGTAACTTCTGTGTTCAAAAGCACAAAGCGAGGTCCGCACTATAAGCCCGGAAATGTGCGAACTACTTTGCTTCTTGCGCATGTGTTTTGGCAATGGTTCATTAATATGCCAACAATATTAAAAATGCGCAAAGCACAAAAGCTCAGAAAGAAAAATAGAGGAAAAAACGATGATATTTCTGTGATTTTTTACTCCGACAATCTGGATGAAGTGAATGGCATAGCCAATAGCCTGCGTTCGGTTGTGCCATATTTGAAATCGAAAGGTAAAAAAGTGCAACTTTGGGGCAACGCATTCAACACGCGCACAAACGGAGTTGTTGAAGACGGTTATGTGGTTCTTTTTCCCCGTGCTGCAAGCATGGAACAGCTGGGTTACGCAGATTCCGAGCTTGCCATTCCCTACCTTGCACCGGTTTTGAAAATGCTAAAACGCTACCCCGCAGATTTAATGGAGTTGGAAACACCAAGCCCGGGTGCGTGGCTGGTTGGGGTTGCCGCTAAAATAATAGGCATAAAAGTTTTGAGCCACTACCGCACCGATGTTCCAAACTATACGCGCTCGCTTGTAAAAGAAGCATGGATGCGCGGTTATGTCCTTTGGTTAATGCAAGTATTTTACCAAAACACCATTCCGGTAATCAGCCCCTGCCAATCTTACCGCCAAATTTTGCAAACAGAAATAAAAGTAAAACCCGAATCCATAAAAGTCCTCCCCCGCGGCATCCCCTTGGAAAACTTCTCTCCGAAATTTAGAAGTAATTCATGTCCCATGTCCCATGTCCCATGTCCCAAAGAATTAGAAGTTAAATTCCTCTACGTGGGTCGCATTTCTGTGGAGAAAGACATTCCTTTTTTGGAGCAGTTGTGGAAAGAATTTTATGCGGAAAATCAAAATGCAAAGTTAATTTTTGTTGGTGGTGGTTGGTATTTGGAAACACTTAAAGAAGATATGAAGGATTGCCCTAATGTGTCTTTTACAGGAGTAAGAACAGGCAAAGAGCTTGCCGAGCTTTATGCTAATGCAGATTTCTTTTTATTTCCAAGCGCAACGGATACTTTTGGAAATGTGATTGTTGAATCTCTTGCAAGCGGAACTCCTGTGCTGGTAACCGATAAGGGCGGTCCTCAGGATATAATAAAAGATTCAAAAGAAAAATGCGGATGGATTTTGCCTTTTAGAGACTTAAACTTATGGAAGCAGCAATTAAAACAATGCTGCGAAATTTTTGGAACACCTGAATACGAACAAATGCGAAGCGCAAGCGCAGAACACAGCAAAAACTACACACTAGAAAAAATGACCACCGCTCAATGGGAGTTCTTTAAATCTATATTATAAAATCGCTCTAGTTCAGGAGGTAGCGGATAGAAAACATGAAGTTCTGCTACGCGGTCAAGGTTGGAAGGGGTAGCGTAAAACGCGGAGCGGTTGGAGCGAGGGGAAAGCTTTCCCCTATTATTTTCTAGATTACCCGATAATGCTAAAAATATTACGCTATGTAGACTGGTCTGAACTTTCAGGTTTGCTCGTTGGAGCAGCGCTTGCTGTTGTGCTGTGCTCGGCTACCTTGATTTCAGTGCTATATTTGCAAAGAGAAGGCATTATAGGGAAAAAGGAATATACCCTCTACAGCAACATCGGCTCTGCGCAGGGGCTTAGCAAAGGCACAAAAGTTCAAATAAATGGGGTTAATGTAGGGCGCGTTGAGGATATTTCCCTTGCGGATGGTGTTTCTATAAGTTTTGTAAAATTAAAGCTGGCAATTGATACCGAATATAAAAACTGGATTACGGACAAGTCCGTTTTGTTTGTAACGCGCGACCAAAATATAATTTCCGAGCGAGTTATAAACATTGATATTTCACAAAAAGGCGACAAAGTTTTAGATGATGGAAATTACCTTACATCTATTAGAGCGCAAGACATTGAAAGCGTTTTGACAGCCGCCACTGAAATTTTAGACGAAATACGCGTGCTGGTCAAAGTTGCGGATACCCTTCTGGGCAAGCTTGGGGATACAAATTCCACCATTGGGGCATTGCTGAACTCCCGTGCCTTGTATGATAACTTGGGAAGCACAGTGGTTGAAGTAAACAATTTGCTTGGTGATGCAACCGACCTTATGACTAATGTCGGTTATATGTTTGATAAAATGAATGATGCTATGCCAAAAGCAATGGCTTTTGCAGATACTTTGTCCTCAGGTGTTATGGGATTGATGGAAAATTTGGATAACCTTACCGGTAGAGCAAATACCTTGATAAACTCGCTTGATACCACCATGGGCAGGGTTGGCGGCATGGTTGAGAATTTGAATTCAGTGGTGGGAGCAACCGGCAATATAATTTCCGAAGGCTCGCAAGTTATTAACAAGACCGATGGCTTTGTAGATGGTGTTTCAAGAATTTGGTTTGTACGCAACAAAATTCCAAGAAAAGATACCATCCCTCTTTTGGAGGATGCATGGTAAAAAAAATCAGTGGTTTATTGTTGCTTGGTTTAATAGTGGTTCAAGCGATTTTTGCTTCTTCCGGTGAACATGCTTTTCATGCAAAAAGGTCTTATTTGCAGGGGCGTTATAGTGCGGCTTATAACCAGTATACACTTGCTCTTAGAGAGGCACGCAAAGAGGCAGACCTTGTAGCCGAAGGAAGAATTTTGACTTCCATGGCAACGCTTGCAATTTATGCCATGCAATACGAAGATGCAAAAAAACTTTTAGATTTGGTACGCGTGAATTCTTTAGATGAAAAGGGTAGAGAAAACTTTTACAAAACTTATATGGAATTTTACAATTTGCAGGGTAAGCATAGAGAGGCATTTGAAATTGCTCGTAATCATTCGTTCAGAAGGGCTTCCGCAGATTTTTTAGGGCAAGCTGCCATAGCCGCAGCCGGTAGCGGAAACAGTAGCGAAGCGGATGCTTTTTTGAAAAGAATAAACAGAAATGAATCTCCCGGGCAACTTGCTTTTTACAGAGCGAGGGTTGCAGATTTAAACGGCGAAGATTCAAAAGAGCTTTATCAAAACGCTTTGCGGCTATCCTCTGAAAAAAATCAATATTTTATTTCGGGCATAATTTTGCTCCGCATGGCGGAGCTTACAGGCGACAAAGGTTATGCAGCAAGAAGTGCATCCGTTTTTGGCGAACTCGGTTTGGCAATACCATTTGAAAAAGCAGAGGAGGCAGCAAAATGAATTATAAAGATTTATCGCAAGTTCAAGAAAAACCGCATAAACCTATTAAGGTTAGCGAATTGTTGAATGCATATGGCGCGGAGCTTAAACTATCTTTGATTAATCAAACTTCAGATACGGAAATAACGAGTGTAGATTTGCACCGTCCCGGGCTTGCGCTTGCAGGTTTTTTTGGCTCTTATGCTTATGAGCATATACAGCTTTTGGGGCATACGGAATGGAACTATTTGGAGTCTGTAGGCGCAGAGCAAAGGAAAAATATTTTTTCAAATTTTGAGAAATATAAAACACCGCTTTGGATTTTGACACATGGGCTTAAACCTCATAAAGAATTTATAGATATGTGCGAAACGGCTGATTCTCCCATTATGATAACGGAATTGCCAACCGTAAATTTTGCAAGACCTTTGCAAAGGTATTTGGAAGACCATTTTGCACGTAAAATATTTTTGCATGGAAGCATGATTGATATTTATGGTGTTGGCATGTTGTTCATAGGGGAGTCTGGAGTTGGAAAGTCTGAATGTGTTATGGACTTGGTTGAACGTGGGCATTGCTTGGTTTCCGATGATGCCATAGATTTGAGGCGTGTTGGGGATTTTATTTTTGGAGTTGGACGGCAAGGGTTTAATCATTACATTGAAATTAGAGGTATTGGCATTGTAGATGTGCGTTCTATGTTTGGTGTAAAATCAGTTAGAACAGAAAAACGTTTAGACATTGTTTTGGAACTTCAAAGATGGGATGCAACGGCGCAATACAACCGCACCGGATTGGATACTATTATGAACGAAATTCTCGGTATGCCTATTCCACATGTTGTGATTCCTGTTTTGCCGGGTAAAAACATAGCTGTTATAGCTGAGGTTGTGGCTATGGATCATTTATTAAAAAGAGAAGGGCAGAACAGTTCTCAAGATATAAATGACTTTTTAATCTCTCAAATCAAATTAAAAATGGAGAGCAGAAAATGAAAAAAGTACAACAAAACCGCCCTTGGTTATTTTACGGCATTGTTTTTTTTGGCGTGTTGTGTTTGTTTAGTTTGTGGTTTTTTTTGCATCCCAAAAGTCCTTGGCATGAACGTCATTACTACAAAGTAGCTTTCTCAGAAGTAGGCAATTTGAAAAAAGGCAATTCTGTTAATGTGAATGGATTGCCCAAAGGTTATGTAAAAAGAATTGAGTTAACGGACTCTTGCGTGTGGACGGAAGTTGCTGTGCTCGCAAATGTGAAAATTCCTAAGGATTCCAGAATGCACGTTGCAAATGCCGGGTTGATGGGAGAGCGAGTGATAGAAATATCGCTTGGAAATTCAACATCCTACTATGAGGATGGCGCACAGATTATGGGTTTTTTTGATATGGGAAGCACAACCATAGGTTATCTTATAGTGGACATTGTGGAAGAGGCTGAAGCGATTATTGATATTTTGTCAAATACTATGGACACTTTATTTTCAGAAGAGAAAATTGAGAGTTATAAAAGACTTGAAAAAAAAGCAAAGTTGCTTGGGAACAGAGCTACATATTTCGTTAATACTGCAGAAAAATCGTTAGTTGCTTCATTTGATTCATTGGTTTTGGCAAAAGATAAAATTGTTGAAATTGTAGATGATATAAAACCGGATTTAGATGGTGCGGTAAAACATGCAAATGAGCTTGAGAAAAATTATGCGGAGTTGGAAAAAACGCTTGGAGATTTTCAAAAGAGCATAGTTTCCATAGCCAAAAGAATAGAAAGCGACACCACCACCATTGCTCTTGTTTTTGACGATGGCGGAGATTTAAAACTCAGAATGAGCAGCATTTCCGGGTCTGCAGAAAAATTGTTGGAAAAAATAAAACGAAGAGGCCTGGATTTGAATGTGGACTTATTTTAAGAAAGTAGATTTGATTCCAGTTGAGAGTGGAGAGTTGAGAATGGAGAATAACTCCACAAATAGCGGCTCAATTTGCAAAAGAAGCAGCTCTTTCTGCGAGAATAATTCTCAATTCTCAACTACCAGCCTACAGCTGTTCACCAGCGAAATGCAAAATGGAAAGGGTGTTCTCAACTCTCAACTAAACGTTTCGCTTTGCATTCTAATAATAATCATAGTTCAGACAATTTCTTGCACGCAGACACAAGAAGACAATGTTGTTTGGGAGCCTAAGGAGCATCCTGTTATGCTTTTTTCGGATACAACAGTTTTGGAATTGTATGAGGGAGAGAGGCTTTCTTGGAGAGTGAAAACCGCGTATTTGGAGAGATGGGGCGGCTCGGATAGCATTTTTGTAAAACCGATTTTTGCAGATATTTACGACTCGCTGGGAAATCAATCTGCATTTTTGCGTGCAGATTCCGGAAATCTGAATATGCGCATGACTTTTGTAAGGGCTTATGGCAGAGTTTATGCTCTTTCGCCAAAGGGCGCGGCCGTTAGAGCGGATTCTCTTATGTGGTTAAAAAGGGATGATAAAATTCGCACAGATGGTCCCGTACGTGTTGTGGGAGAGACTGGCGATGTTTTGCAGGGCATAGGATTTATATCCGATGCTAAATTGCAAAATTGGCATATACGCTCAAAAGTCTCAGGAATTTTTCAGGATGCAGCAAAAAGATTACAGGAAGAGGATAGCAAGCTAATCGAATCTCCCTAATCAAATCTCGGAGAATATGGGGGAACTCTCCCTTCCCGCTTTGCATTTCGCTGGTGAACCGTGCATTTTTCCTGCATTTTCCTTAAAAGCCCATCTGCAGGTAAAATTTTCTACTTTATTCGCATATTGAAGCCTGCGCCTTAAGCTCGCAATAGTTATTGGGTTTGCGGATGTGGTGGAACTGGTAGACACGCTAGATTCAGATTCTAGTGCTGGCAACAGCATGAAGGTTCAAGTCCTTTCATCCGCACTCCCGACAACTCTCGGGCTTACACCAACAAACCCACATTTTACCGAAGTGCCTTGCGTGTAGAATGACGTTTTGAATATTATTCAACGCATCATTTTGAATAATACATGATAACAATTTTTCTACATTTTTTATCAGTAGTTTATCAGTAGAAAAGAGGTTGTTATGGCAAGCGCAAACAAAATTACCATTGACGGCTTGGAATACATCCGGGTCACCGACACTAGCTTGGGGCGTAGGCTCCAATATTCGGGTAAAATAGGAAAATTTACAGCTAAGCAATGGTTGGCGGCACACACAGAATCTTTACAGTCGTTGGAACCCGAAAAGAGGCAGAGTATAACAAATAAAGAGATGAAATGTATAGTTATCGCATGGCTCAACATGCCAAAAGAAATGCGAACAAACGCAAAAT
The DNA here is from genome assembly GCA_031286305.1 of Candidatus Fibrimonadaceae bacterium. GTDB lineage: Bacteria > Fibrobacterota > Fibrobacteria > Fibrobacterales > Fibrobacteraceae > Fibrimonas. The sequence goes on from JAITUM010000123.1 coordinate 14,542, forward strand.
TATCTGGTTTGAATTTAAGAAGCTTTGAAGCAAAATCGGAAATGAGCTTTAAGGCAGTTATAGCTTCATATCTAAATGAGTATTGCAAAACAGACATTAATTCCAAAACTGCAATTTTAAACACTAAAAGAATGTGCGCTTTTGTATCCGGTTTTTTGGAGGATAATAAAATAGTTTATTACAGCCAATTAAAACGCAACATAGTGCAGAAATACCCAGAGTGGCGAAAGGATAAACGCTATGGAGGAAAAACTAAAGCAGCATCAGCTGGAACTATAAACAGGGAATTGCAGCGTTTGGCTGCTATAATAAAACATGGTGTAAAATATCATGGGTGGCGAGAGTTATATTTGCTAGATGGCATAAGGGTAAAACATACGCAGGAAAATACGAAGAATGTAAGGCCATTTGAAATAGATGAAGTTAAATCCATACTTGCATGGCTTTGGAGCAATGCAGAAAAAACGGGTAATTGGTATTTGCATGATATGGCTTTACTTTCGGTATGCACAGGACTTGAAGCTAAAGCTCTAAACTTAATTACAGAAGATTGGTTTAAATTTGATTTGGGGATACTTAGGGTTTATGATAAACTGATTAGCGGAGTGTTAGATGCTAAAACGCAAAACAGGGCAAGAGACATTCCGCTTTCATTCACTACGCGGAAGATACGCGATAGAAGTTTTATTTTTAAACGACAAGGCAGATATGCAAACGAAAATACGGCTATCCACGGCTACAGTAGATTTACCTTTGCCCGCTGCGAAGCTGAAACGGGAATAAAAGATGTTGATTGGCACCGTTTCCGTCACACATGCGCCACAGCTCGGCTCTCTGCGGGCTGGCAGCTTATTAGAGTGAGCCGCATGCTTGGGCACAGCAATATAAACACCACAGCACAGCACTACGCCGAAT
>JAITUM010000131.1 GCA_031286305.1 Candidatus Fibrimonadaceae bacterium
CGAGAAAACGATAAAGGTCGGGGTAAGGGGGAAAAGGCTCAATGCAGGTTGGAATGAGCGATACCTGCTAAAATTGCTGCAGCCTTAGATTCCGTGATTTCTGTTTCTTTCTTCAAACAGCTGCCTCTCTCCGTGGCTGCCGTCCTTGCCGCAATGGACATTTGCCTGCTGAGCGCGAATGTTTGCCGTGCTTCGCATTCAAATTCGAGAAGGCGTGCTCAAAGTTGCGGGATTGAGTGAAACATGTGGAAGCATTGAAAGGGGTGGAGAAAATTATTACCAAAATGAAATGTTGTGAAAATAAGATGCGTTTGCCCTGCTGATACGCCCATGCCATACCCATCTTTTCATTTCTTTTTTCTATCTTCCCCAACATGCGTAAACCCAATACAATCAGAATTCCCAATCCACTGACTCTGGAATGGCTGGCGGAAAATGCCAAAAAAGAATTGCTTTCTTCCAGAGAAATGGAAATTGCGCTTTCAGAATATATATTTGCAAGTAAAAATCTTGACATGAAATTGGATAAGATTTTTGCAGAAAACTATCCTAATACTTTGAAAAACGCAGTAAAATTAGCATTCGGATATTATTTGGACTGCGAAACAAAAGAAAAGAAATCGCATCTTCAAGCTCTGCTGAATTTAATTAAAGACATGCCTAGATTTTCAGTTTTCTATAAAGAATATTGTTCCATAAAAGAAGAATTTGATTCCAGAATAATGAAAGCCAAAAAAACTTGGCAGAAAGTAAAAAATGTTCGTTTTGAAGAGTCTCTCATGGCAGTGAATATTCTTTATTTGAAAATATTTTTGCCAAATTATAACGAGATACGTGAGCAAGATGAGCAAACCCTTGACTGCCAAGATTATTTTCTTGATGCAGCTAGCGATTACTTGAACAAAACAAAAGAACATTGGAAACCTCTTGATAAAAACTTATGGAAAAATGAATCTAAATTAGGGTCCAAAATGGACGATTGTTTTACAAGCTTGCTGGACGATGAGGAGTTGCTGGAAAAAATAAGAAATCATATTTTTGCGATAATGGATATATACATATTTCGCTATACTATTTGTGAGCCATTCATTCTTGATAAAAGTTTTAAATGCGATGTGAAAAAAAGGATTTCCAATCATGATAATGCTGATAATATTTTATGCAAATTCAAAAATCAAATGCTGATTGATTATTTTTATATGAACAATGGAGATCTTATAGTCTCTTATATTGAGCATTCTAAAAAGAAAAACCCAGATTCTTTGCCGGAAGCAGCTAGCGCCTGTGCAAATTCAAGTTTTATTTTTACGCCTTTATTGGCTGGGTATTTTGGAATAGAGGATCAATTTTCTTATGGCAACAAAACCTACGACCTGCTTGAGCTTATTGTTGAAAAAGGAATTCTTGACGAGTGTTTTTCGTATCTTGAGTTGAAAGAATTATATGATTTCTATCAAGAGCATTCTGATGACATGTCGTTTGAAGATATATTGCTCGAAACAGAGCTGCCTAGCATTTACAGCTTTTCCGAACTGGCTCGTATTAGCCAAGGCCATGAAGACAATTTTAAAATGTTCGGTATTGATGTAGGCAATAGTGAGTCACGAATAAATTTAAATTTACACAATATATTTTATTGCGGCAAGTCAGATGCGTGCTTTGCTTTTTTCAACATGAAAATTAACAGCACAACGGGATATCGCGCCCTGTTAAATCTTTTGAAAAAAAATAAAAAACGCCTAAGCAATGAGTATATTATTCAGTTGCTTAGAGCATTCCCCGGCTTTTCCGATGCTAAAATAACTGTAAATAACAACAAAGGATTAGGAATAGATATTGCAATATATAAAGCTAAGACTTTGATTTTAATTAAGTTGGAATCTGCTTACCTAATTGAAAATTTTGCAGAAAAGATTAAATTTGAAAAATGCTTGATTGATGCCGGGCATAAGTTAAACGAAGCTATCGCTGCTTTACGAATAGATGCTGAATTGCTTGCTGAAATAACCGGAAACAATGATAAGTTTGAAGAGTTAAAGATAGAAACAATGATTATCAGCGATGCTTTTGAGTTTGATGGTCAAAAATTTCAGGGACACAGAAAGTTTTCCTTGTTGGAATTGATGGTAATCTTGAGTGGCGATGTTGGCTGTTTGGCTTCGTTTAGTCCGAAAATTATAGATCAGTTCAGAAAGAACCGAAAACTCAATGACCTTGGCGAGCTCTTTTTATACGACACCGATGAGCCAAGCGTGGAAGATTTTTTCAAAGCGCTGGATTCAAATATTTGGGAGAAAGTTCTGCCGTATTGGGAGGAATAAAAGGGAGAGGTCTCTCCCTCGCCGCTATTTCGTGCGCGGCTACCCTCTCTGGCCTAGAGATGGGTGTTTAGGAAAAGGTAGGTTTTTTGTTATGGGCTGTTTTTTCTAACTTCATCTCATCGCTTATCAACGCTTTTATCTGCTTCATCGGCAAATGCAATTTATACTCGGCAATACCGATGGGCTTATTAACATCTCGCAAGGCAATTTCAACATCTACATTATCCTTACTTGCACATAAAATCAAGCCAATAGAAGGATTCTCGCCTTTCATTTT
>JAITUM010000175.1 GCA_031286305.1 Candidatus Fibrimonadaceae bacterium
TTGAACATTTGGAATAAATACGGTATTTATCGGGTTTGTTGTGCGGTGCCTGTAGGGGCAAGGCGATGCCTTGCCCAGCGACAACGATTAGGTAAATTTAGATGCGTTGGCCCTGGGGAAGGTAGAAAATTAATGCGGATCTCTTATGCAGCGTACGGAGAGGGCTAGCTGGGATTTGCTTTGGAAGTGCTCCAATACATCATCGTGGTCGCCCATGTATTTGTAGAGAGCCTTGCCGCCGCTATCTTCTGTAGCAGTCCACCAATAGCCCTGGTAACCGGAGTTTATATAACCTACACCCATAAACCCGCTGCCAAAACGGTAGCCGCCAGGCAAAGCACGAAATTCAAAAGCATCTGTGCCGTTCCATGATTTGGATCTCAAGTTTCTGCCCAAACTGCCGGTTTCCTTTTTCAAATCGTTCCATTCCATGCGGCTGGGAAGACGCCAGCCATCAGGGCAGACTCTTCTTGCTGTATTCCAATCGTATAAACGACCATACGTTTCGCAATTAATATCTTTATTTTCATAACACCACGAATTGCCTTTCTTATGGCTGAGATTCCTGGTCATCCACACATAGTTGCCTATTTTGATAGCATGATACTTCTGACCGTCTCTAAGATCAGTCACTTCTATTCCATAAATCTCATTTTGCCCAAACGCCAGACTACAGATAAAAATCAGTGTGCAAAAAAGTTTTTTCATACTTAAGGTTAGAATCTAGAAAATTTTCACCTAAATCTCATCTCAAATTTTTCCCCTCTCTCCCTAATCTGCACCAAAACCAAGCCCCCTTTCAGCTCATGAAACCCCAAATCTACCCTGGAATCCTCAGAAAAAACCGCAAAATCGAACTTTCCAACCCATGCGCTCTTATAAATCTGCGAAAATTCGCCCCCTTTAAGGGTATCCGGAACCAAAACCTTTATTTTCCCATTATCAGAAACCAAAGATAAATCATAAATCTCTTTACCGGTCTGATTTTCCACCTGAATACGGTTTTCAGTATCAATCAACCAATGAGTGCAACCCATAGTCAAAATCAGGATTAATCCACTAGCCACTAGCCACTGACCACTAGCCACTTTTCTCACTGTTCCTCCTGAAACTCTCTGTGGGGTCTCTTTACTGGGGTTGAACTTATTTCGCTGGGAGCGGCTTTGGGGGCGTTTAGGGCAAAGAACGATTCACCGGAAGTGCCTATGCCAAGGCGGATTTCAACAACCCAGATGCCGTGGCTCTTGAAAAAAGCCTCATAGTCGCTTGCATGGTTATATGCTACTCGCAAAAATGGAGTTGTTATGCCGCCGCCAAAATAAATTTTATCGCTCTCGCTCTTGGCAACCGTAGTTTCCAAAGCCATGAGCAAACGAGACGGGTCGGGGTAAAATTTTAGAGCTACCCAAGCAAGGTCTCCGGTTGCCCAAGAAGTTTCCAAATAATATTTTTGCTTGTATAAATTTTGCGAAACGAATATTTTAACAGAATCCTTTGAATAAAAGGAAAAATCCAAATCCGGCAGATAGTTTTGCCAGGAGCTTCTATCGCCTCGGAGTTCTCTGGCTTGCAGATATAATTGTGTGTTTATGAATTGCAGGCCGCCTTTGTGAAAATTCGGCATAATGGAAAACTTGCTCCAAGTTCCCAAGAGCCACCACCTTAGACTCTCATCTTTTGCATTCAGATACTGCAAACCTCCGCCAAACAATATATGCTTTGAACTGTCTGCAAGGGTTAGGCCAAAAGTATGAACCTGATTTATTTGTGAAAATTCTCCTCTATGCGGAAGAAAAAGAAAATCTTCATTGCTCCATCCCTGCCGCTCACCAAGCCATCCAAGCCCATAGGTTAAGCCTCTCTTTTTTCCCTGACCATCAAAATTATCCGTTATCCACATTCCCATATATTGCCTGAACGCAAAACCCCTGTGAATCCCCCACTCTGTTTCCAGTGAGCTTTGAGTGGGCAAAGGCAACCAAAGTAACCCTGCAGTTAAATACGCATTGTATTCGGGTCGTGCAAAATTTTGAAAATCCGCAAGCTGCCTAAACGCCGTTTTTGGAACCTGCTCCTCAATAATCTCCGGAGTTGGGTGCCAAGCGAAAACGTTTGCAACGAAAAGCAGACACAAGAGCATTAATTGAAAGTTGAGAGTTGAGAGTTGAGAGTGCCTCCACACATAGCGGCTCTTTCTGCGAAAATAATTACCAACCTTCGGCTGTTCACCAGCGAGATGCAAAGCGGGAAGGGAGTTCTCAACTCTCAACTCTCAACTCTCCACTAGTACTCTTGTGTTTGCCATGCTAAAATAACACTCCGGTTGTCATTTCTGTTCTGTAACCTTTGTAATCGCCAAGGATTATGTATTGTTTTGCGCCTATGTGCCATATTGGAAATGGTTTGAACAGAATTGCCGCTCCGTATTCTTGATAGTGTAAAGTACTTTTGGGGTCTAGGTATCTTTTGTCGGTTCTGTCTCCTTCCTTATGCAAGTCGCCAATGTGGCTGCCGAATGCGGTGTCTTTTGCAATGTTGGACACGGATAAATCAAGTTTCAAAAAATCTTTATATGAAACGCCGAGACGGCTGTAAATCTCTCTTGAGTTTGGACCTAAATCGGAGCCGAGCGAGTTGCCAAAATGCGAATATTCGCTGCCCAAACCCTTGTGATGAGTGTAAACCCAAGGCTCTATGCGCGTGTATTCCAAATTATAGTCCCAATTGAAAATGCCGATTTTTGCAGAATCTATAGCTATTCCAACAGATGTAGCCCACTTATCGCCCCACCAGTCATCATTAAAAAAGCCTGTTACATTGTATAAATCGTCTATAAAAAGTTCTCCATACACTTCAAAAAGATTAAATAATTTCCAAGAAAAGTCCGCAGAAATTGCCTTATTGTCCCTATCTCCCGTGTAAGCTTCTGCAAAGAGATATGGCACAAAAGGAGCGAGGTATAAAACTTCAATGGAGCGGTTTTCTTTTATACCTTCTTCACCGTGAAGCGCATTGGTTCCGCCATATACAATGGTTTCCGTTAAACCAAAGGAAAAGTTTTTGGAGACTTTAAAATCCAGCCTGTGAGCGTGCAAATATTTGCTATAGTCTTTTAAGCTTTTTAATTGCATTGCATGCTGAGAATAAGTCACAAAAGCAAGATTTAAATCAAAGCCTATAAATGGGGTTGGCACGGGTCTTTTTATGTAATTATAATGTGCGGTGTCTTGAATTGCGCGCCAGTAAAAGTCATTGCCTCGCAATGTAAGTTTGTTGCGCCTTGCAGGGCCATAAGCCAAGTAATCATAACCACCGGAAATTCTGAGATATGGGGTGGCTTGCCAATCGGTTCGCGCATTGAAAAAATTCCATGTGCGTCCATCATCTTCAAGTGGGTGACCGTCGCTAAGCATATCATGCGGATAACCCCAATAAGGCTCATAATCGTGCATCCTATAAATCAATCCGGATGCTTTATCTGTGTTCACTTCAGCGTAAGCGTTGAAATAAAGATTTGGAGCAGCTAATCCGTTTAAAAAAAGCCCTATTGTCACTGTATTTTGAATTTTGTAATCCGCATCTTGATATTTCCCTACTTGAAGAGAATCTTTTAGAAGCAATCCTAATTTTGCAAATCTTTCACCATCTGAAATCAAAAATTCTGCGCGCAGCGAAAGCGCACAGAATATAAGCAGCACAACAAGTTTTTTCACATGAATAATGTAGAAAAGTCACGCTGCACATTCATAGCGCGGCGATTTTCCTTGCATCATCTTTTTCTATCAAGTCTTGTCTTTTATCGTGTTGTTTTTTTCCTCGGCAAATTGCTACTTCCAGTTTGGCTTTGCGTTTTTTAAAATAAAGTTTTAAAGGAATTAGCGTAAGTCCTTTCATTTCAATAGCTTTCTGCATTTTTTCTATTTCATGTTTGTGAACAAGCAGCTTTCTTCGCCGCGCAGGAATGTGATTAAACTGGTTTGCTTGCGAATATTCATTGATGTGTGCACCCACCAGCCAAAGCTCTCCGCTTTCCGAAACATCAACCCAAGATTCACCAAGGCTTATATGCCCGGCTCTAATAGACTTGACTTCCGAACCAACCAAAACCATTCCCGCTTCAAAACACTCCAAAATCTCATATTGGTGAGAAGCCTTGCGATTATGTATGGTCGAAATTTTTTGATTCTTCTGCATTTTACAGACAAACGTAGAAAAAACATCCACATTTTTTCATATCATTCCTCACTTCTCCAAAAACACAAACTCAATGCCATCCGGTGCTTTTAGCCTTTTAAACTCCCTATATCCATTCTTTTTATAAACCCACAAATTCTTTTCACTTTTGCTGCTGGTAAACAATTCAAATGTTTTATTTTGAAAACATGCTTCAACTGAGTTTAGCAATTTTGTTCCGTATCCTTTATTTTGACAATCAGGATGCACTATTAATTTGCCTATAAAAACGCGGTTGTTTTCTTTATACGCACGCACAGAGCCAACTATTTTTTCATAATCAATCATTTTTAAAATAATACTTTTTTCAAATTCTTTTTCCAATTCGTCTAATGTTTGCAAAAGTGGCTTAATGGAATAATTATTATGCAATTTTGCCTCACTCAAATACGCCAATTTTTGCAAAGCCAATATTTCAGCTAAATCTTCAAAAGTTGCTTTTAGCATTTTCATGCTAGTGTTTCCTCTGTGTGTAGCTCGGCACTAATAACTTCTCTCAACAGAAAAAAGATGGCTTTTACAGCTATTCAAGTTAATGAAAGAATAAAACTTTTCAGCCAAAGCATTTTTACCGCTTGGGTTTGATATTTTTTTGGCATCTCCCATCGTTTCAAAGGTTAATAAGTCAACCCACATCTCATCTTCAAGAAGTTGCTTCCATGAGATATAGCCTTTTTGTTTGGACATATACTCATTATTCAAATTTTCTGATGCCAGCAAAAAATCCGGTACAGAAGCTCCTTTTTTAAGTTTATAAGAAACAAAATAAACTGCATTAGGCATAACAAAACTCCCTATATCATTTTATCACCAATATACAAATTTTCAGACAAAATTCTGTAGAAACCAAGAATATGCCACAAGAGCGCACATTGGTACACAAGTAATCCAAGTGCTGCTACTTTTGAATTCTCAACGGCAGAGGAGTTGAGAAGGCTTCAAACAAAACTATTAAATTGGCAAACAATATTGCTTTGAGCAACACTTGGACTCCCATAGGCAGCAACCTGACCAAGTAAATAGAATATACGCGAACTACACTGGACAAATTCTCAGAATTTTCTATTTTTGTTCAGTACACTGGACAAAAGAGGTGAAGATGAAGCTCATAGATAGACCGGAATACCTTGAAAAGCTCAAAATGTGGCTTGAACATGCCGATGTGATAAAAATTGTCACAGGAGTTAGGCGTTGTGGCAAATCTATTTTGCTGACCCTGCTCCAAAGGCACTTGCTTTCAAATGGCGTGGAAAAGAGTCAAATTCAAGAATTCCAATTCGAGCTTAGCGAAAATGAAGAATTTTTAGATCGCAAAAAACTGCACGCGCACGTGCTGGAAAATTTAAATCCAGACAAAATGAACTATGTGTTTTTAGATGAAATTCAGCTTGTTAATGACTGGCAAAAAACAGTCAACAGCCTACGTATGCGCCCAAACATAGACCTTTACCTAACAGGTTCCAATGCTTATATGTTTTCCGGCGAATTGGCAACCATTATAGGCGGAAGATACGTGGAAATAAAAATGCTGCCTTTGTCTTTCAAAGAATATGTTATGGGAACTGGTGGGGCAAGTAATTTGCAAGAGAAATACGACAAGTATATTCGTGAGAGCGGCTTCCCTCAAACAGTGGCGTTTAGCGGCAACAGACAGTTGATAAATGATTACCTTATGAATACCGTGTATCAAAACACAATCCAAAAAGATATAGTTAAAAGATTCAAAATTAAAGACCCTGTGCGTTTGGAAAATGTGGTGCGTTATATGTTCGACAACATAGGCAATGAAACCTCTTTGCGGGGAATAGAACGCGGATTAAAAGCCGATGGTATAAGCATTTCTCCTACTACCATAGATATTTATATCCAAGGATTATTGGATAGTTATCTTATGTATAAATGCGATAGATACGATATAAAAGGCAAGAAAATTCTGCAATTAAATTCCAAGTACTATGTTGCCGACATAGGGCTTAGAGCGGCGTTGTTTGGGCGCACAGATAGAGATTTTGGGTATGTGCTGGAAAACATTGTTTATTTGGAACTTTTGCGCCGAGGTTATAGAGTTTCGGTTGGAAAAATAAAAGAAATAGAAGTCGATTTTGTAGCCACAAAACCCGGCGGCGAAGTGGAATATTACCAAGTAGCATTAACTGTGCTAGACCCAAGCACTTTGCGGCGTGAGCTGGCATCGTTGGAAGAGATTGAAGACAATTATCCAAAATACCTGCTTACTATGGATTATGGAACAGGCTCAAATAATGGCATAAAACGCATCAACATTTTGGATTGGCTAATATAAAGGAAAACTTCTTTTCTTGCTATTTTTCCCCCCAAGCTTCCACCACAGGCAAAAAAAGTAGCTTTTTTCTTTAAAAAATGGCGAAAATGCAAAAAATCATCTGAAACCGTACTCTTTCCAAAAAAAATAATCTATATTTATATGCAATAGATTAATGATTAAATATTAATCAAAAAGTGGAGTAAACAGTGATGTTTTTTTTTTGCAAAAATATGTATAACGCGCTTGTGCTACAGGCTCCCGTTACACGTTTTAGCCACTCCCCAGCGATGTCGCTGAACAGTGTAAAATTTACCCGCCCCCCCCCCCCCCCCCCCCCCCCATCCCCACTGCATCGCGTCTGAACCCCCTCCTGCTATCTCATTCTTATTTT
>JAITUM010000184.1 GCA_031286305.1 Candidatus Fibrimonadaceae bacterium
GATGAAATGTATGCATTCCTCAAGGTTGGAGGTCTGTCTCAAAAAGAAGAAACTTACGCACGCTGGGATTCGCTCTTGTTCAGAGATATTTTGGTTCCATATCCTGTTTACTCGGAAATTTTTGATAGAAATGGTGATGGTTTTGGCGATTCCATACGCATAGCCTTTAACAAGAAATTCCCGGAAATTGGCGCTAGCGGTATACGAGATTCTTTGCCCAACATGCTTGAGGTTATGTGGGATCCGGAACTTGAGCCTTTCTTGTTTGGGCTGGGAACACCGAATGCAGACAATCAGTATGTTTTCAATGGCAGCTCCGAAAACAATTGGGCTTATTGGAACAATGGAACTCATAGTTATCCCGGTTATCTTGGTGAGGGAGGAGGAAGGTACCACACAAAAATAGAGCTTGATTCTGTTATAGTGATTTATGCAGAAACGGAAGGTTCGTTTGATTTTAGCAAAGATATCAAAACACATGTTGAGCCGGGTACTGTGGCAGAAGTTGTTAGCTGGGGAACTTTTATAGATCCGGATAATGTTAGCGGAGATCCTATAACAACTTCCAAGTCTGAAGCCATAGCAGATAAAATCCCTGCTATAGTGACTATAGCTCTTTATGAAGCCGATGAAAGAAGCTGTGGCTCCATAGCCAGACCATGCGAAGATAGAGTTACAATAACGCTTTCCGAGCCGGTTAAACAAGTGGAAGACATAGATGCAGCAGCAGCTAAAGCGCCATTTGCTTATAAGCTAACAAGAAGCCGAGGCTTAAACGATTATGATGCTTATTTGGAGACTAAAAACTTGCCGACAGCCATAAGGTGGGCTTTGAGTGGCCGCACAACTCCGGATGTCGAAAGAGGTGACTATAAAGTAACACTGACATATAACCGCTATAGAGAATCAGGAGATACAACCAGCACTCCCATGGGAGGTGACTCTATTCGTTTTGTTTGGGAAGACCTTGGCAAAGGTTATATTGCCCTCACGGATTTGGTTGACAATCCACCTAACCCAAACGAAAAAGGCAGACGTTTAGAAGGTGCCAATCCTTTCCAAACAGATAATATAAAGATAGCGGAAATAGACCCGAATGGAGATGTTCTCGGAGATGCCCTAAAAGACCTTGTAGGCGGAAAAGACGGCTTGTTCCAAAATGTTGATGTGGATACTCTGTTTAAAGCAGATAAGCCCGTAACATTCCTTCCCACCCCGGAAACTTGGACTGCAGATAGCATAAGGCTTTATTATCCGGGTTCGGTTGGTCAGCTGTTTGGACCTGATGTTGATAATGTTGTAGCTCTCTTAGAGTCTGATGATAAAGTGGCAACAATAGATAGCATAAAATTCTTCGCCAATGCTTTCTATCACACTAATCTTGGCAATTATGTGGTTGAGAGCAAAAAGTTGAGCATAAGGTGCGATGACCCGATTTTCCAAATAGACGGAAAAGGCGATTGCAGAGAAAACAAGACCAAGATATATCTTGCTTGGAACCTTAAGGATGCAAAAAATCGCTGGGTAGGCACAGGTGCTTATGTAGAAATCTACGATTTTAGCTGGGAAATCAACTATACACTCAAAGATGGCAGCAGAAAAAAAGAAGTTCCCAACAAAAGAGAAAGAAAAATCGAAATGTTAGGTGCAAAGAGGGTAAAGAAGAAGTAAAGGCCCTTATTTCACATGAGCCTCGGGTAGAAGCTATCTATCCTCAAATTCCGTTCCTCTGCTTGTGTGCCAGATTCCTACTATGTCTATATGGTCTTTCTGCTCTATATAGTAGATTTGATAGCGGAATTTACCGAGCATTATGCGTCTCATTCCATTTATATACTTTGTACCTATGCCAGGTTGCCTTTCTAGTAACCTTGAAATTTTATAAAATGTATCGTGCATTATTTGAGCTTGCGCTAAAGACCTTTCAGCTAAGTAGTCCACGGCTTCATTTAACATCTTTTCGCATTCAAGAGAAGTAATGGCAGGCTTTATTTTTATTTCATTTTCATCATTATTTGAGCTTGTAAACATTCTTTAGCCTTTCCGTTGTGCGTTTTTGCATTTCGTCTAAAGTCATGGTTTCGCCTCTCTTGAATTGCTCAAGGCTTTTATTTAAGCGACGGTTAAGCTCTATTTCATCTAGCAGAGCTTCCTGCCAAACGTCTATGCCCAGAACACCCATAGCATTCGCTATTTCCGTTTCATTTGCCATAATCGCTGTTGCTGTTGCCATAATTCTACCTCACTTATAATTTAGTAAAGTAATTAATGATTACTCGCCTTTGGCGATTCACCAGCGAAATGCAAAGCGTGAAGGGTGTTGGGTATAGGGTATAGGGTATGGGGTATAGGCAATGCAAAAAAACATTGTTTTTAAGCAACTCCCTTCCCGCTGAACATTTCGCCGGTGAACATCCGCAGGATGGTTAATTTAGCCGTTTATTTGTGCAGTTCCCCATACCCCACACCCCATACCCCATACCCAAGCGGGTTAATCAGCATTTACTAAATGCCAATTTTCTATATTACCCTAAAAGAGAGGTGTTTATGTTCAAGAGAACTTTAAAAGTTTTTGGACCCGCGCTTGGTGCGCTGTCTTTGGCTATTGCCGTGGTGATTTTAGGGGCTTGCGGTAGCGGCAATCCCAGTAAACCTAGTGATAGCGATTCGTCTTCCAGTTCGTATTCGTCTCAGGCTGATATAGAAGACCCTGATTTTATAAAAGAAAGCACAATTAGTGCTCAGGTAGAAGGTCCTGCGCATGAAAATTTGCTGACAACAATCTTTGTTGAAGCTAATTATCCCCATGTTCTCGACAAAATTATTATCACGGTGAATGGCACAGAAGTAGATAGACCAGATGTAACATCAGGTTCAAGGACTTATAGCTCAGGACCCAATCGCTTGTCTCACACTTTTACAGGTAAAGAACATTGCGGCGATACTTTCCAAGTTTGCATGCAGGTTTATGCAGCTGATGAACCGGAACCTAAGGCAATTAAGTGTGCATCTCCAGATCCTAGGCGGCAAGTAAGTTCTTGTGACCCTGAGTCCCTCATATCAAGCTCAAGCTCTGCGGCAGTTGTCAGAACATTCCAAGCAATAACTTTTGGTGGCAACACCGAGATTACGCTAAATTCGGTTGTCTTTGCTTCTGGTGCTCCTACTATTCCCACCGGAGTTGCATTAAGCACCGGTACCGGCGAGAACAACATAAATTTGGCAGATATTTATTATGATGGTCCAGCCGCAGGTCCCGGCAGTATCAAAACCGTAAAGAGCAACGTAAAAATAATAACTGAGTTCCAACAATCCGGTGGAGGAGGGAATTTCTATTGGGATACAATTGATGATCCGGCTGGTGGAATTATATCAAACCCCCAAAGCACCTCGCAGTTTCCTTTAAGACCTTTGGCTCCAAACTCTGATAATGTTGCTTTTGCCGGTTATCAGTACTATATGATTCGCACAAGTGCTACTCCAAATGAGTGGACTACGAATGATTATTTGGTGCTTACTAATGTAGATTCGCCTACGGATATTATGAGCCCTAGACATAAAACGATAAAAATAAAAGCATGGAAAGTTTCTAACTAGTTATGTCAAACTCTAAAATGCAAATTGGACAGCTTCTTGTTCAAAGAGGGCTTATAAGTGAAGATCAGCTCGTCCAAGCAATTGGCGAGCAAAAGCGTACGGGAATTCATTTAAGTAAAATTCTGGTTCGTTTGGGTCTTATTACCGAAGACCAAATGACCTTCGCTCTAAGCGATCAATTGCAATCACGCGAACGCAAAAGAATAGGCGAACTGCTTGTTGATAAAAATTACATAACCGCAGAACAACGCGACAGGGCACTCGAAGAACAAAAGAAAACCGGACTAAAGCTAGGCAGAACGCTTATGCAGCTCGGCTTTATGACAGAAGAGAGACTTGTGGAAATTCTCTCTGCACAGCTTGAAATTCCAACTGTGAATCTCAGCGATAAAATGATTCTTCCGGAAGTTTTGCAGCTATTGCCGGAAGATTTTTGCCGCTCCTACAAGGTTGTTCCTTTAGCAATTGATGGCAAAGTTTTAACCCTTGCCATGCACGACCCGAGCAACCAAAGAACTCTTGACCACATAAGGTTCAAAGTTCAAATGGAAATAGAGCCGGTGATGGCTAATGAAAAAGAAATTACAGAAACAATAAATCGTGTTTACATAGGTTCTGCCAGCGGCGACGCCATGAGGGAGCTTGCTCGCCTCAGCGAAGAAGACGAACTGCAAACCGTGAACAAAGAAGAGTCTGCGCAAGATGAACAGCTATCAGATGAAGAAGGTCGGCAGGTTGTGAAGCTGGTTAGCTCCATTATTCAAGATGCCATTGCACGCAAAGCCTCTGATATTCACTTGGAACCGCAAGAAACTTTTTTAAAGCTACGCATTCGCATAGACGGCGATTTAATGGTTTTGCCGCCAATACCCGGTCGCTTAATGCCGCAGGTTTTGTCAAGAACAAAGCTTTTAGCACGCATGGACATTGCCGAAAAGCGCAGACCTTTGGATGGTCGTTTCACAGTTCGCGCACGCGGCAAAGAAGTTGATTTGCGTGTTAGCTCCTTCCCAGTGTCTCTTCGCAAAAGAGGTGTGGTAGAGAAAATAGTTATGCGTATTTTAGACCCAACTTCCGGTCAAATAGACCTTGATAGCATGGGTCTAAGACCAGCAGTGTTTAAAGAAATAGATTATACCATTAATTTGCCAAACGGAATTTTGCTTGTAACGGGACCAACCGGTTCGGGTAAATCAACAACACTTTACGCTTCCATTCGCAGAATTTTAGACAATACCATAAACATTACCACAATGGAAGACCCTGTGGAAATGAACATTGAGGGTGTTAATCAGGGGCAAATAAATAATGCTGCCGGTTTTACTTTTGCCAATGGCATAAGAGCTATTCTTCGCCAAGATCCTGATGTGATAATGATAGGTGAAATGCGTGATAAAGAAACGGCCGGCATGGCTATAGAGAGTGCGTTGACCGGTCACTTGGTGTTCAGCACTTTGCACACCAACGATGCTGCCGGTGCCTTCCCTCGTTTGCTTGAAATGGGTTTGGAGCCTTTTCTTGTGGCTACTGCGATCAAGGGTGTTTTGGCCCAGAGACTTGTGCGTAAAATTTGCCAAGAGTGCAAAGAGGAAGATAAGACCATAGATTCTTTGTTGAGAAAGGAGCTTGGCATTCCGGATGATGTGAAGTTTTTCCGTGGCAGGGGTTGCAACAAGTGTGACACCACAGGCTACAAAGGTCGTATAGGCATTTTTGAATTTTTGGTACCTAGCGAAGAAGTTCGTAATTTAATTCTAAAAAGAGCCAGCGGCGACGAAATCAAAAGAGTATGTTTAGCGCAAGGCATGAGCACTTTGCGCATGGACGGCATGGACAAAGCCAGAGCCGGCATAATAACTCTCGAGCAAGTACTGCAAGCCTCCGAAAGAGATGAAGATAAGAAAACGATGGGGTAATAATGGGACATATCCCAGCCAACGTGGTTGCTATTACGCAACGGATGCATTCTCTTTGCATAGCGGGGGCAAAGTGTCTTTGCACAATACTGACACCCCGTCAAGCCTAACTTCTTCTTTGAGCGAAAAGGCTTGCCACCCCTCTGGGAGAGGGGAGGTGCATATATTTAATTTTTATAAAAAAATCCCTAAAAACTTTACTCTTTTAAGTAGAGCGAGGGATCTAAGAAAAGCGGGGTATTTTCATGAAATGAGATTGTGGAAAAAATTGAAAGGTAAGCAATTGTTGGGTTTGGATTTTAATAGACAGCAAGTTATTGGAAATTATATAGTAGATTTTGTGTGTTATAGAGTAGGTTTAATAATAGAGGCAGATGGTTCAAGTCATATAGGAAGAGAAGAATATGATAGGAGAAGAGATAGGTATTTAAAAAGTTTAGGTTTCAAAATTTTACGCATTCCGGTAATAGAAATATTTAAAAATATAAATAACGTTGTAAAAAAAATAAAAGGTTATGTAGAAGCACTTCCCCTCTCCCAGAGGGGTGGCATCGCCGTTGGCGATGACGGGGTGTCCCAGCCAAGAAATGTTGCACTCCCCAAGAAAAGTAGCTTTGCAAAAAAAGCAACGTTGCTGAAAGAAAGCGATGTTGCTACAAAAAAACAACGTTGCAAAAAAGAGATATTGTGATATGAAAAAAAATATTTTACTCCTCTTCCTTTTCACAACACTCCTCGCAACGGAAACTCTTGACGTTCGTATTTTGCGTGTGGAATTTGAGGAGCAGAACAATTCGCTTACAACAGGGCGCGGAATTTTTGACTCGGACCCTGGGGATTATAAATTAGACCCTAAAGGAGCGAGGAAAAGCGAAGCGTATTGGCAAAGCCATATGAAGTTTGCAAAAAAATATTTTGAGAATGCGAGCGGTGGAAAAGTTTCTATTAACGCAGAAGTATATCCAAAAAAACAAGACGCATATAAATTGGACAAACACATGATAGAATATAACCGCACAAGCCGCAATAAAGGCGAAAAATTAGCCGAGTTCGATTCCGCAAGAGCGGCGGATTATGCGCGTTTTGTGAATGATGTGTTGGCACTTGCAAAAAACGATGAAGACAACCCTTTGAGACCTTCTATTTATGGGCAAAGAGTCATTTTAATAGCGCACGCAGGCGCCAACCGTTTGGTTGATGGCGGAACTATGGGAACCCGCGGCGCAGATACTCCGGGCGATTTTATGGACGCCTATATAGATACCACATGGGGAGAGTTTTGGAAAGGCTTTGAAGTTTTTGAAGGAGACGGAACTTTGGAAGCCGACACAATACGGTCCGCTGTGGTTACCAGCGAAACCGCTTCGCAAGATGGTTTGAATTGGGGAATTATCGGCACAATAGCAAGCCAGCTCGGGCGCGAACTCGGTTTGCCATATACTTTTGATGTGGTAAAAGGTTATTCAAGGCTTGGTTTTTTTGACGGAATGGATTTTGCCGGATACAATGCCGGCAATGGTTTTTTCCCAAGTTTGCCGAGCGCTTGGCTACGAATGCACAAAGAGTGGGGGAATGTGAGAACAATTTCTCCTATTTTGAATGAAAAAATAACGGTTCAAATTTGCGCAGCGAGTGCTACCGATTGCGGCGTTGTTCCGCAAATAGTGAAAATTCCCATAAACTCCAACGAATATATTTTGCTGGAAAACAGGCAAAGAACAAGAGACGGCACAGTGACTGTGCAAATGAATAGTGGGCAGAGCATAACAATTCCCGTAGATAGTTTGCGCGCTCATTTTCTGGATTCCGCTACGCAAAAATACACAGGGGTTATAGAAAGCATAAATGAAATTGATGCTGCAATTCCTGCGAGCGGCATAGCAGCGTGGCGCGTAAATAATTGGTATGTTCAGGAGCTTTTGCCTTTTGGCGCAATAAACGCTTGGAACGGCGATTTGGTTAGAGACCATTGGTTTGGCATAGCCTTGATAGAGTCCGATGGAATTTTAGGGCTTGGCAAAGAGTTTAGGAATGCGGCAGGGGAGAGTGTTTTCTATTTTGGTTCCGGCAGTGATTTGATTCCGCATAAAAAAAAGGGTGTTATAACAGATTCAATAAATCCTGTTGGTTATGCAAACACCGCTTCAACATTCGGCGGATATTCCGGAATTAAAATAAGAGCAAAAGTTCCTGAAGATGGAAAAGAAGAAAGAACTCTTAATCCGCTCACAGGTGATAGCGTTACAACTTGGCAAAGCAAAATTATTACGGTTGAAATAGAATGGGAGGGCAAATATGCAAGGCCTGTTTTAATAGACGATTTGCCGTCTAATGTTGTTGTGCCAACGGAAGAGGATTTTGCAAGGTCAAAGGCACCGGATTTTTCGCGTATTGTTGCAGATATAGATGGTGATGGTTATATGGATTCCATTTTTGTTGGCAATAACAGGCTTCACGTTGTGGATTCCAACGGCGTTCCTTTGCCGAACTTCCCGGTGATACTTTCCAACGGCACGCCTTTTACGGATTTTAATTCAAAGCCGCTTGCAATTGACATCACCGGAAACGACACGCTTGATATTTTGGTTCCTGTGAACAACGGTTTGATTGTGGCGGTAAATAGCAAAGGCAAATTGTTGCGAGACGAGTTTCCTCTTGCCGCAGGAACTTTTAAATATTTTGAACCGGGCACTGATAAGCCAGACACTTTGCTTCTTCATATTTCAAGTGATTACAAATATTTATTTGCCAAACACGGAAAAACCATAAGTGCCTTTTATTTGCCGCTTGCAAAAGAGTATTCATCAAGCCCCAAAGAACCGGAGCGCAAAGACGAAATTGCCGAATTCTTTATTTTCCCCAATCCTGTTCGCCAAGGCAAAGCCTCAATGCGGTTCAGAATTCTAAACAATGCCAGCGAGGCCACTTTAGACATTTTCGACATAACAGGTTTCAGAGTTTTCAATCACAGAACCCACAATGTGAATCACGGTTCCAATCAAATGGACATAGATTTATCAAAACTAGGCAGCGACATTTACAGCGCCAGGTTAACCGTCAAATTCGCCAGCGGCAAAAAAAAGGAAAAATGGGTGAGAATTGGGGTTATACGTTAAAGGAGGAATTTCCCTGCCTCCGACTGGTTTTATGGGGTAACTAGGGGCTAAAAACATAAATAAGGTCGGTTTTGTGCATTTTTAAACCATAAATGTTTTAAAAATGCACTTTTTTCACTTTTTTTAAGATTTACCCCTTTACAAAGCTCTTTTTTTTTTCTATATTGCACTTCAACACCTTTACTGGAGATGTTAAATGAAAACTTTGCGTCTTGCTATTGTAGCTATAGTCGTATTAGGCAGCGTTTCTGCTTTTGCAACCAATGCCCGCGTTGAGTCTATGGGAAAGAACTCCACTTTTATTATGGATGATATTTCCATTTTCGACAATCCGGCAAATATTAATCTGTATCCTAATTTCCTGATAGGCGAGTTAGGGCACTACCTTTATCATCCGGATAGCGTTAAGATAGGTCAGAATAGAGACCCTCTTGATCCTTGGTTCGGCGGTATTTTTTCGCTGGATATTGGCAGCGGCAATTCCCTTTCCATCGCTGGCGTTCTAAATCGCAGAGATGAAAGACTGTTAAAGTACTTCCCAGATAGAATAGGAGTAGGCAATGCTATGGGTGGTCGTAGCGTTATGGCTCCAGCCCCAGTGTCCAACTTTGATGGCTTTTTGGGTGCGAACTTCAACAACAAAGCAGTTGGTTTGCATATATATGTTGCACACCAAGATGGTATTGGCGGCGATGGTCTAATAGACAAAGATGCCCATGTTTCTGCTCTGCAATTTGATGGTGGTATAAATTTTGAACTTTCCAGCAACTACTCAATAGAAGTTGCCGGCGGTGCAGCTCGCATACAGTACGGTCCAAAGGATCGCGACTTTTGGGGCGGAGATTTCTCCGGCTTTGCCAGCGCTCGTTTGTTCTCCAAAGTACAAGCTATAAACGGTCATTTGATTCCAGCAGCTTCTTTCCGTAGCATGGCAGCTCCGGGTCGTGAAGAATTGGATATAACCGGTGGTATGGGTGTTGATGCTGCTTTTGATAGAGGTTTCTTTTGGCTTGGCTTGCAGGGTTTTTATAATGATCAACGTGCAGGTCGCAACTGGGTAAAAGATGCCAACGGTGTTACCACATTCTATGATATTGATGTACCTAAAGACAGCAAAGACGCTAGATTGCAACAAATTGGCGGCACAATCAGTTTTGGTATTGAAAGAAATATTTGGTGGGATTGGTTTGTTCTGCGTGTTGGTGGTAAGAAAACCATTTCTTATGCAAGCTACGAACGTGGTGATGCCGGTGTAAATAGCATTCTATGTCCCAGTGTGCAAGTGATTAGCGGCAATATGATTGGCTGTACAAACGATGGAAACTACTTTGTGACCAATCCGGTTAATGATGGCACAAAAGATGACCACGTAGGATTTGGTTTTGGTATCAATGTAGAAGAGAAACTGAAAATAGATGCCACCGTAGCTGAAGATGTTGTGTTCCGCAACCCGTTCCAAGGTTCCGGTCGCTTACTAAGTAGAGTTTCTGCAACTTACTCATTCTAATCATTAGCGTTTCATAGTGATACGTTTAATTGAGAGTTGAGAATTGAGAGTTGAGAATAATATGATCAAATATTCTCCATTCTCCATTCTCCATTCTCAATTTGCATTTATTTTCGCATTATTATTAATCTCTTGCGCTGATCCTCCTTTTATAATACATGAACGATTAGAAGAAACTTTACAGAGTGACTTGGAAAACTTGGTTGCTCAAATAATTAAGGGGTCAAGCAAAGAAAGCGTTTTAGATACCCCATATTTTGTGATAAGAGATTTGAGGGAATTCCGTGGTGATACGGCGAGAAGATATGCCGCTTATGCGGAAGTTGACTTTTATTATTTCAAAGAAGACATAAGAATAGCTGAAAAGCGCAAATTCCGCTACGATGTTTCCAGACGTCACTGGGACAGATATTTTAAGGAATTGTTTTTTTATTAAATATAGTAAATCAGCATTTTCTATATTCCAAGCAGATGTTTTTTTCTTCCTTGCTACATAAATTGTTCCCTCCTAAATTTGAGGAAGAAGCTTTGGGGTTTATAGATACTAACCCTGAGTATATTTTGGTGGATAATAAAAACTCGTTTAAAAAAATGCTGGCTATCTTAAATCAGGCTTCTGCTTGCGTTATGGATACCGAGGCTGATTCCATGCATCACTATCAGGAAAAATTGAGCCTTATTCAGATAAGCGTTGGAAAATATCACTGGCTTTTAGACCCTCTCTGCGGGCTTAATTTGAAACCGCTTTGGAAATGCAAAGCCATGAAGCAAATAACATTCCACGCCTGCGACTATGATTTGCGGCTTCTCGCAAGGTTTCACAAATTTCATCCTAAAAAAATTTACGATACCTCCATTGCAGCAAAGCTTTTAGGTGAAAAGCAAACCGGATTGGCTGCGCTGGTCGAGAAATATTTTAAAATAAAACTGGATAAAGAGAACCAAAGAGCAGATTGGACAAAAAGACCGCTTTCACCGGAAATGTGTTGCTATGCCGTGCTCGACACAATTTATTTAGATGCAATGAGAGAGAGTCAATGCGAAAAACTCCGCAAGCTGGGGCGCATAGAATGGTTGCAGGAATCCTGCGAAAGTTTGCTCAAAAAATCTAAAACTAACCAAAGCGATGGAGAAAATTGTCAAAAAGAGAGCTGGAGATTGAAGGGTTCAAACGCTTTTAAACCCCTGGAATTGCAGCTTCTCAGAGCCGCTTGGCAGTGGAGAGACCAAGAGGCGGAAAAAAGAGACTTGGCTTCTTACAGAATTTTAAGCCCATATTTTATACTCGGCGTTGCCAAGACAGCAGCAAAAGCTAGAGGAAAAATTGATGAGCGCAATTTGCCAAAAATACCGAGGAACCTGAGGGGCAAGCTGCTTCAGTCCTTTTTAGCAAAGTTGAATGCTGCCGCTACCGCGCCGGAAAGCGAATTTCCAAATCCCATTCCCCGCAAAGCCACTCCACGCACCGCTATAAACGAAGACCTGCGCGAAAAATTGCGTGAGCTTAGGAACGAAGAAGCTATGCAGCTAAAAATAGATTCCGGGCTTTTAGCAAAGCAAAACCAACTGAATGTGCTTGCAGACGAATTAAACGGAAATTGGGAAGAGAAATTTGAAGTTGCTGAATTTATGAATTGGCAGCGTGAAATTTGGAGGGTTTTGGTTACAAAAGCGGTTTTGCCAAAAAATGCAGCCGAGCTTAGAACTTGGGCAAAGGAGAGAATTTTGGGCATGAGCGAAGAAAGCAAGGCAAAAGAAAATGAGAATTTACTTTTGGCACTTTCAAAGCACCCCGCTTTGCAGAATGGATATATAGCTGCATTTTACCCCACTAAATTTGAGCCGCAAATTATCCCTTTGCTGAAACAGCTTGCACATGAAGGTAGGTTGCTTTTGCCGAGAACTTTGAATAAAAAGATGGAATTTGCTTTGGTTCAAAATTTTGAAGAAGATTTGCAAGCCGGAACTTTTGGAATAATGGAACCCAAAAGGTTGCCGGCATTCGAAGGTGTGCCTGCGGCCTTTCTGGTTCCGGGCGTTGTTTTTGGGAAAGACGGCACCCGAATTGGACATGGAGCAGGTTATTATGACAGGTTTTTAGCAACGTCTAAAGGTATTCCAAAACTAGGAATAGCTTATTCCGCTCAAATAAGAAGTTCGTTGCCGCAGAATGCAACGGACGTAAGAATGAACGAGGTAGTGAGAGCTACAGTTTGAGCTTATTTATCGCTTCTAAAATATCAGAGCGACGGTTGTTGAATTTTTCGTTTTCGGCGGTGGCTTCCACTACTACCATTTTATTTTTAACAGGAATTGCCGTTACCAAGTATAAATCAGAGCCGGTGTTGGTGGCAAAAGAAAACACATAGGCTATGGCTGGTTTGCCGCTGATGCTGATATTTAATTCTTCTTCTTGCTTATAGTTTGAGTTGCTCATTTTTAGCAAAAAAGCTTCTTTCCAAAAATCCGTTGAAGCTTTTGATTCTTGCTTGTACTCGGAAACTCTATAAAGAACCCCATCAGAACTTATGGCCTTGAACTTGGTATCAAAAATACCTTTGTCATAAGCCGCAAAATCATTCGGCGCAGTAGCCTTGAATGAAGCACAAGAAATTGTCTGAACCCCGATAGCCCCGATTATCAAGATTTTCAGGACAAGTCTATACCCTATACCCCAACACCCTTCCCGCTGAACATTTCGCTGGTGAATCGCCAAAGGCGAGTATCCCCCATACCCTAATTTTTTGTGCTCTAGTTTCATGTTAAAAATCCTCCCTTAGGGTGTTTAGGTTGGTGGAGTTTATCCAAGTGAATGGAGAGGCGTGGTTTATTAGGCGTGGGGTTGGTAGTTGCGTGGTTGCTGCACGAATTGAGATAAAGGCTAAAGCAGCACGCTTTTCTATTGCTTGCTTTTGGCCTTGTAAGCGTTCTATTTGCGAATTTAAAGTGACCATTTCGCGCTCAACAGATTGTAGCTCTGCAAAAGGTGCGTTTTTAACCAAACCCATATATGTTTCCAAAAGTTTTTTCCGGGATTCTATTTGCGAATTTAATCTTTCCAGTTCAGTGCTTCTATCTATGTCCGAAAAATTTCGGTCTTGAATTTCTGCCAAGCCGCTCAACATGGATTGAAACTCCGGTAAAGCTTCAACAGGAAATCTGAGAGATATAAAACGCTCTGAGAAATTTGTAAAATAACCGTTTTTAGATTCAGCCATTTCTATTATTTTCTGAAAAGCACTATCTATATTTGCCGTTCTGATGGTGTACTCAAAACGCTGCTCAGTGGTTTGAGAAAAGGTTGTCTGAACTGCTATTAAAAGAATGCAGAGGGCAATTTTTAATTGAGAATTGAGAATTGAGAATTGAGAATTATTTTTGCACACAAAGCCGCTATTTGTGCGAATAGAGCCGCTATTTGTGGAGCTATTCTCCATTCTCAATTCTCCATTCTCAATTTGACTTGTATTTGCTGTTTTCATTTTATCCTCCTTAAGGTTTCGAGTATGGCTTCGGAATTTTTTTCTTCGGCCTCTTTGGTTGGGAAATAAGCTTGGGCTATTCTTATATAATCTTTGTTGGTGCTTTTTAATATGGCTATGTAATAAATTCGGGGTTCAGTGTGGAGACTTTGCAAACGAACTAGAGAGAATTTTTCTTCAGTTTTTAGTTCGGCTTTGAAGTCGTGTTTAAAATACTCCAGCATTGCGCTTGCCCAGAAAATCGGAGTGCCTTGGGGACCGTCTAGGCCGTTTAGCCTTTCATAAGCCCAAAAATTTGTATTGAGCGCTGATGCCGTGCTCCATTTGCACCAAGAATTTTCGGTCACTATAAAATCTTTTGGAGCTTTGAGCTTTAGCGGAGCACATCCTCTTCCTCTTGAGTGCGTACCTTCATTGGGTAGCGGTGCAAACCAGTTAAAAGCTTTTATATTTATGCGAGCTGGGGCTGCTTGTACCGGTATATTTCTAACCCAAAGCTCTATGGTTGAGAATGCAGCGCGGCGCAGTAATTCTTTTTCTTCCAGTTTTCTTTGCTCAATTTGTTCGCTCACTCTTTGTATTTCTTTCAAGAGGGCAATTTTTTCTTGTTCGGTTTTTGCAACGGCTAAAAGTTCTTGCAGTCTGGTAAGCGTATTTTCTGCTATACGCAGGCGGGCGGCGTTATCTGCAAAGGCATCTGTGATATCGTTTGCAGATATATTTTTGCTCACTACATGCCCAAGCGTTAAAACATAATCAAAAAAAGTTCTGAACTCGGCTACGGGAATTTGCAACGATACATGGCCGTTTCTGCGACTGTTTACAGAACCTCCTTTTGTCTTTGCTCGCTCAACAACGGTATCTATAACGGCTTCCGGCTCTGCGCTTTGCAAATTAATGTTACCATTGTAGTTAACCATTCTAGCTACTCTGGCTGGTTCAGCTTCTACAGCCATAGAGTTATCCCAGCCTGCATCCATTGCCATTGGTGGAGGCGCCGACCTTACACTTCCGCGTGCCATTGCCCTATCGCTTGAGCCTGGCTGCGGGGCTGAAAGCACCATGCCACCATAATAGTCATCGGAGTAGCTGGCTTCTGCGGCTTCCATATAAGCAACAGAATGAGCAGTTGGCTTGCTTGCACTGCAGGCCATAAGCAAAAAAACGCTTGTAATTAAAATGATGTAACGCATCAAAGGTAATATAGTAAACGCTGATTTACTCGCTTGGGTATAGGGTATGGGGTGTGGGGTATAGGGAACTGCACAAATAAACGACTAAATCTGCTTAAAAACAATGTTTTTTTGCATTGCCTATAC
>JAITUM010000195.1 GCA_031286305.1 Candidatus Fibrimonadaceae bacterium
GCTCAATTGGCTTATGCTGAGGAGCAGGGCGAGGCGCGAGGCATCACCATTGGCGAAGCACGTGGTATCACCATTGGCGAGGCGCGAGGTGTTGCCATTGGCGAAGCTAGAGGTCGTGAGGAGTTGTTTTCTCTTTGGGAAAGTGGCGTTTCTTTGACCGAGGCAAAGAAAAAGTTTGGGTTATAGATCAGCCCAGAAAAAATGGTATTTTTCGCAGGTTTATGAGTTAAACCTACATTCCGCATTAGAAAATGATGCAGGGTAAGGCAAGGCGTGTGTTGCCCTGAATATGATTGTGAATATTTTACCAATTTTGCCCTAATGCGGAATGTGCGTTAAAATGAGATTGTGTTAGTGCCTATGCCGCATTGGGGTGAGCGGATAAGTATGCCTGCACAATTGGTAGAGCGTTTGTAGATGGGCTTTTAAGGAAAATGCAGGAAAACGCGGAGCGGTTGCAGCGAGGGGGAACTCCCTCCCCCCTATAACAAAATTTCTAAATTATTTTACATGAAAAAGAAAACTTCTAGTGCAAAGCGCAATGCTGATTCTCAAAAGCAACCTTCCGGCAAAGAACGGGAAAATGGCTGGTGGGGTGATGGTCCCGTATTCGTGTTTTTATACAACAAAAGCAAAAAAGAAGCCATAACCAGCAGCGATGCCAAGGAAATTTTGCAGTTCATACAAGATTCGGAGTCGGTTTTGCATGAGTCCGAGGCTCTGCGCATAATAAGAGTTGACAACGAATATGCGCATCCGGTTCTTTTTGTTGATACCGGAAAAGAAAAAGGCTTGGACTTTTTAGACCACCTGCGCATGGCAGGTTACCGCTTGGCTAAATGGGCGGAAAATAATTCGGTTAAAACATTGTTTATTCCTTCGCTGAAAGAAGATTCTGAAAAAAGCAGAAGCGCAATTTTACAGGGACTTTGCCATGCAAGCTATACCTTTGATAAATATAAAAGCAAAAAGAAGAAAAAAATAGACATTGAATACCTGTTTGCAGACGATATGGAAATAGATGGAAACTCACTCCAAATCCTGTTCTCAGGGATTGACTTGGCAAAGAACTTGATAAATGAACCGGGCGGCTCCCTAACACCTGCAGCTATGGCAGATATAGCTCAGAATATAGCCGGCAAACATGGACTCGGTATAAAAATTCGCTATAGCAAAGATTTGCTGAAAGACGGTTACAACGGAATTTTGAACGTTGGGCGAGGTAGCAAAAATGAGCCTGCAATGGTCACTCTTAGCTACAAACCAAAACGCATTAACCCGGTTCGTATAGGCCTTGTGGGCAAGGGTATAACTTTTGATACCGGCGGAATAAGCATAAAGCCATCGGATAAAATGCATGAAATGAAATGCGATATGTCTGGAGCGGCAATAGTTTTAGCTGCAATTCAGATTATAGCAGAGCTTAAACTTCCGATAAAAGTTGATGCAATTCTTTGTTTGGCAGAAAATCGCCCCGGAGAAAATGCAATGCTGCCCGGAGATATTTTCAAAGCCAAAAACGGCAAAACAGTTATGGTAGAAAACACCGATGCCGAAGGTCGCCTCGCTTTAATAGACGGGCTTGCAGAAGCTGCGGAATTAGGCGCAACCCATATCATAGACATAGCAACTTTAACAGGAGCTATACGGCGTGCGCTTGGAACTTCCATTGGCGGGCTTTTTTGCAATAGCGATGGGCTTGCCATGACCATATTGGAATCCGGAAATGAGAATGGTGAAAAATGGTGGAGACTGCCGCTAGACGAAGAATATGCCGAAGGCTTAAAAGACAAGGTAGCTGATCTCCGCAATATGTCTGATGATGGTCCCGGAGCCATAGTCGCTGCTTTGTTCCTAAAGGAATTTGTGAAAGACGGTTTGCAGTGGGCGCACTTGGATATAGCAGGCGTTGACTTTACTTCAAGCGGCTACAAGTATACTGAGCACGGCGCAACGGCATTTGGCTTAAAAACCATAGTAGAAACTGTCAAAAAATATGCAATGGACGATGTCCGCAACTAAAGGAGTTTTGCAAAATGTTTAAAGAAACAGATTCATTGCCCTTAATAATAACGCAGGTTTTTAAACGACCGGATTTTAAAGGTCTTTTTCACAGAGCAGGCGATGATTGGGTTCGTTATGATTCGGAAAATTTGCTGAACAGCATCTATTTTTTGAGTCTTGCTTTGCGAGAAATTGGCGTGGGCAAAGGGGTTGGAGTTGGAATAATGGCGCCGAGTTCTCCAAAGTGGCTTTTGATTGATCTTGCAACTCAAGTTTGCGGCGGTTATACCGTTCCCTTGTTCCCAAACATATCTTCCGAGCATTTTGAATACCAGGTTAAAGACGCCCAGGTAAAAGCTTTGGCAATGGATTCTTGGGAAACTATTTCTTTGCAAATTCATCCGCTTTTAAACTCCATAGATTCCTTAATTTTCTTGTCTGCCGTTCCAAACGATGTTAAGCATAAGAATGCTACTATTTGGGATGATTTTATAGAGAGAGGTAAAAAACTGGATTCGGAGCAGGAGCGGCAAAAATTTGAGGAGCGAATAATAAGCATAGAAAGCAGCGAAATATTTTCCATTATTTATACCAGCGGTTCAACGGGAACCCCAAAAGGCGTGCCGCTAACACAAAGAAACATGGCTACGCAATTGCAGGCAATTACAAGATTTTTCCCTGTTGATCATAGCAAAGATTTGTGTATGAGCATTTTGCCGATTGCGCATATATTCGAACGAATGGTGGTTTATTATTTTTTGGGTTGCGGTCTGTCTGTTTACTTTGCAGACTCTCCAAACAACGTTGGAAAATACCTGCCGGAAATTCGCCCGACTATTATGACCGTTGTGCCGAGAATTTTGGAAAAGCTTTATGAAAAACTTATAGATGGAGCAAACAAAAAGCCCATACCAATAAGATGGCTTGTGAAGTACGCCGTAAACAAAGCCAAAAACACAGACCCCGGCAAAGTGAATTTGCGGGGAACTATTTGGGATAAACTTGTTTATTCAAAAATGCGCGCCGCGCTCGGAGATAATTTTTATTTGATGGTATCCGGAAGTTCGGCCTTGAATATTCATGTGAACAGATTTTTGAGAAACATAGGGTTGCCGCTCTATGAGGGTTATGGTTTAACGGAAACTTCGCCTGTTATTTCTGCGGAATGCCCCGGAAATATAAGGATGGGTTCGGTTGGTAAATACCTGCATAACTTGGAAGTCAGAATTTCTTCGGAAGGCGAAATTCAGGTTAAAGGACCAAGTGTGTTTGAGGGATATTTTAATCGCCCGGATTTAAATGAAGCGGCTTTCACGGAAGACGGATTTTTTTGCACAGGCGACAAAGGACGCATAGATGAAGATGGTTATGTGTGGATAACGGGGCGCTTAAAAGAGATGTTCAAAACAAGCACCGGCAAGTATGTAAGCCCAATTCCAATAGAACAGGCTCTTAGTCAGCGAGCCTTTGTGGAGGCCGCTCAGGTTTTTGCAGAAGGAAGAAAATTTACATCGGCTATTCTGTTCTTGAACCATGAAATTATCAGAAGCAAATTGAAAAGGGCCAGCAAAGAGTTTGATCCGGAAAAAGCTTTGCAATCTCGCAGAGTAAATGCGAAAGTGCAAAAACATGTGGAATCTGTGAACAAACGTTTAAACGAATGGGAAAAAATTAAAAAGTGGAAAATAGTTTTTACCACTCTCTCAACAGAAAGCGGGCTTTTGACCCCAACGCTAAAACTCCGCCGCAAAACAGTCGAAAAAATGTTTGCGAAAGAGATAGACGAGATGTATGAGTAAGTTAGAGAGAATTTCTCGCATTCGTCTTGCGGATGTGCGCGGGCGCGTGGTGAAAATTATAGGCCTGGTTGTTGAGTGCGAAGGGCCAAGCGCCGGAATCGGTGAACTTTGCGTTATTGAACACAATGAAAAAATAATTTGCCATGCGGAGGTTGTGGGTTTTAGGGAAACCAGAACCCTTGTTATGCCGCTCGGCACGCTTGAAGGCATTAGGCCCGGAATGAGTGTTGTGGCAAAAGGTGAAACCTTAACCGCTCCTGTTGGTTATCAGCTTTTGGGCAGAGTTTTAGACGGCATGGGAAACCCGATGGATGAGTTGGGCACAATTAAATGCGAAACGTATCGCTCAATTTATGCAGAACCTCCTGTTGCCATGCAGAGAACTCGCATAAAAGAACCCATGTTCACAGGAATTCGCGCTATAGATGGTTTTTTGACCATTGGGCGTGGGCAGAGAATGGGAATTTTTGCAGGCTCGGGTGTGGGCAAAAGCGTTACGATGGGCATGATAGCGAAAAATTGTTTGGCAAAAGTTAATGTTATAGCTTTGATTGGCGAGCGAGGAAGAGAAGTTCGAGAGTTTATAGAAAAAGATTTGGGTCCTGAGGGTTTAAAGCGTTCTGTGGTTATAGTTGCAACCAGTGACCAGCCCGCTCTTGTTCGTTTGAAAGCAAGTTTTTTGGCAATGAGCATTGCTGAATATTTTAGGGATTCCGGCGAAGATGTATTTTTCTTGATGGATTCCACAACACGTTTGGCAATGGCGCAACGTGAAATAGGTTTGGCGGTTGGTGAGCCGCCCGCTACAAAAGGTTATACGCCATCTGTTTTTGCGTTTTTGCCAAAGTTGTTTGAGCGTGCCGGCAACAGCAGTAAGGGAAGCATAACCGGGCTTTACACGGTTTTGGTGGACGGCGACGATTTGGAAGACCCCATTGCAGATGCAGTTCGTTCTATTTTAGACGGTCACATTGTGCTTTCTCGTGCGCTTGCAAATAAAAGCCATTACCCGGCCATAGATGTTTTGGCAAGCATTAGCCGCTGCCGCGCGGATATTATAAGCCCGGAGTTAAAAAACTTGTCTTCAGTTCTTTCTAGAAGTCTTGCCATTTATCGCAAAAATGAAGATTTGA
The DNA here is from genome assembly GCA_031286305.1 of Candidatus Fibrimonadaceae bacterium. Lineage (GTDB taxonomy): Bacteria > Fibrobacterota > Fibrobacteria > Fibrobacterales > Fibrobacteraceae > Fibrimonas. The sequence continues at coordinate 4,937 of JAITUM010000195.1, forward strand.
TAAACATAGGTGCATACGCTAAGGGTTCAGACCCGGAAGTTGATGCTGCAATTAAAAGAATGCCCGAATTGGAAAAATTTTTGATACAGGGCATAGGTGAAAATTCAAAATATGAAGACACGGAAGTTGCCATGAAGGAGATAGTAGGCTAATGCGTTTTATTCTTTTATTTTTCGTTTTAATGCTCTTTGCTTGCGGCGAAGGTGCGTACTCTTCCGGGTCTTATAGCGATGACTTGGAGCTTAATTACAATTATATGCTGCTTAGGGCTTTTTTCTATCGCCCTGAAAGGATAAAGGATTATTCGGAATACAAGGGCATGGAAGTGGACAGCATGTATAGCAGCCTTAATGATATTTTAAAAGGGGGCAGATATACATATTATTTGCCACCGAGCAAAGCAGATGATAAAATACACGATATGCAGAATACTCCAAAATATTATTCATTTGGTTTTGAGAGAGATACTTTGATTAAAGACACTTTAGTTGTCACAGCAGTTTATCCTATTTCGCCGGCAGCTTCCGTGTTAAAAAAGCGTGATAAGCTTTTGTATGCAAACGAAATTTCTTTGACAGGCGCAGATGCAAAAAAATACTTAAAAACCGATTCTTTATTTGCAGCTTCAACAGAATTTACGGTTTTGCGCAACGGCAAAGAAGAGGTTTTGCTTGCAATACAAAAAGCAGAAGTTCAAGAGCCCACCGTGTACTTAGATTCTCTTGACGGGTACAATATTCCGTTTATAACGGTTACGCAATACAAGCACGTAACAAATGACCCTAATGGGACATATGCGGAGTTTAAAAATGTTTTGCAAGAAATTAAGGGGGCAAAAACCGCCATTATGGATTTGCGCAGAAATCCGGGCGGCAGCATTTATCATTGCACGGCAATGGCAGCGGAGCTTGCACCTTTGAACAGCGAGTTGGTTTATGACGTGGAACATTACTATGATAAGCTAAGAGGCAATGTTATAGATACGGTGCGTTATTTTGCGAGCGATTTTTTAGAAAGCGAAGGTGATGGAGTTGACATAAAATGGATTGTTTTGATAAGCGGCGGTTCTGCCAGCTGTGCGGAGCGTTTTGCTGTTGCTTTGAGATCGAGCCGTCCGGAGACGGTTATTATTGGGCAAACGAGCTTTGGAAAAGGGATAGGACAAATATACACAAAAACTTATTTGGGTGGTCTTGCATATATTACATGCCTCCAGTCTTTTTATCCAAACGGAGACCCTTTCCATATTATTGGTGTTGAACCGGACATTCTCACAAACCCTAATGATCCGAATGAAACCCTAATGGCTGCTTTGCAGGCAGCCCAAAGTTTTGACCCTGATTTAGCAAGGCGCTCACCCATTCCTTTTTCCTTGGGTTTGAGCAATTTGCCTCCGGAACGAAAAGCGGCAGAAATAGAACCGGGAATGTATAAGGAATTTATTTCCACTTTTTAACTTCGTTGACAAAAACGATATCGCTTAAGGCATTTGATAAATCTTGGCAACCATCGCCACTTAATGCACAGGTTTCTATAAAAGCTTGTTTATGCTTTGTAAATTCCTTTTTTGCTTTTGAAATATCCAAATCGCTTTTGTTAAGAGCAACTACAAACTTTTTTTCAAGCAATTTCGGATGAAATGTTTCCAATTCTTTTTTTAACAAGCAAAAAGTTTTCCAAGACTTTTCCTCAAATCCGTCTATAACAAAAAGCAAAGCTTTGGTTCTTTCAATGTGCCTTAAAAAACGATGCCCAAGACCTTTGCCCTCGCTTGCGCCTTCAATTATGCCGGGTATATCTGCAACAACAAAACTTCTGTTTTTAGACTGCACAATGCCAAGCACCGGTTCTATGGTTGTGAAAGGGTAGTCTGCAACTTTGGGTTTTGCGCTTGAAATTTTGCGAACAAGAGAAGATTTTCCGGCATTTGGCAAGCCAACCAAACCAACATCTGCCATGAGTTTTAATTCAAGATTCAGAATTCTTTTTTCGCCCGGTTTGCCGCTTGTGTGCTGCCTGGGAGCGCGATTCAAAGAGGTTGCAAAGCGTGAATTCCCAAGGCCTCCTGCGCCGCCTTGGGCTGCCATCCATGTGGAACCACCATCGGTTAAATCAGTTAAAATTCTTCCTTCCGAATCTCTGACTATCGTTCCCCTGGGAACATCAACATAAATGCTTTTTCCGGAACGACCGGTTCTGTTTGCCGCCTCACCCGAAGCTCCGGCTTCAGCTGCGTATCTGTATGCGTTTCCCATATCCAAAAGCGTGGTATATTGCTCATTTGCTCGCAAATAAACACAGCCGCCATTTCCGCCATCACCACCATCCGGACCACCAAGCGGAACATGTTTTTCCCTGCGAAAACTGCAAATTCCACCACCGCCCTTACCGGAAACAACCTCAATAGCTTTCTCATCTAGAAACATAGCAAAGTTAATGTAGAAAATGGCATTTTCTACATTTCAATCTCTAGATGCCGGCAAATGCGTTAAAATACTCGGACAATAACACTCTTCCACTGGAAGCTTTGGAGTTTTTGCGCTGTTTGGAAATATGTTCTTTCACAGATTATTTACCACAGCTAAAAGACCCTTTAAAACTTTCCGAAAAACTTTCTAAAAAGTTTAATTTGCAAGAGCGGCGTGCTTTAATGCATTATCTTGAAATTTTGCCAAAAGTACGGGAAAAATTTTGCCTCCCTGTAAGTGTGGATTTCATTTGCGATCGGCTTTCTTATGAGCAGGCAACGGCGAGGGATATTTCTGAATACAAGGCAAGGTTATGGCCACGTGGTGCAAAAATTGCGGACTTGTGCTGCGGTATGGGTGGGGATAGTTTTTGGCTGCCTGCAGATATTGTTGCAAGTGGCGTGGATATAGCACCTGAAAAAATTTTGATGTTTAATGAAAATATGGAACGCTTGGGTTTGCCTCACAAGGCGGTTTTGCAAAATGCTTTGGAAGTTAGGGGTGGCGATTTTTTTTGCATAGACCCTGTGCGACGAAAGGAGTTGGAGCCGAGCTTTGAAAGTATATTGGAGCTTTCTAAAAATTTTTGCGGAGGTATGGCAAAGCTTCCTCCGGCGTTTTTAGAAAGTGAAATTCCTAAAGAAAGCGATGTGCTTTATTTGGGAAATGCAAACGATTGTCGCGAATGCCTTATGTTAAGCGGGGTGTTTGGGAATGGAGCAATTCGGGCTGCTGCAATTTGTAAAAATGAAATTTTTGAGTGGCAATGTGAAAAAAAAGAATTGCAAAACATAAGTTTGGAAGTTAAAAAGCCCGGCTCTTTTATTTTAGAACCATATCCGGTTCTTGTTCGCAGTCACTTGTTTTTGAGCGAGGCAAAAAAACTTGGTTTTTGGCAAATAGACTCAACGCTTGCTTATGTATCTTGCGAAAATTTGCCACCTAAGCATAGCGGGTTTAACGCATACAAGGTTGTTGAGCAAAGCTCGCTTTCCACAAGCTGCGTTAAGGCTATGTTAAAAAAACATGATGCCGGCAAAATCACAATAAAAAAACGCGGTGTTGAAGTTGTACCGGAAGCAGAAATTCGCCGTCTCGCTCCAAAAGGCACAAAAGAGTATATTTTATTCTACACAAGGGTTTTAGGTCAAAAGCAAGCAATATTGGCTATATTTACTCCACCGTAAAGTATTCGTATCTGAATTCTGGAGTTTCATTTTGTACTTCTCGGAGTTTTTTTAGATGTCTTTTGCGGTGTTGTTTTTGCCGAAGCAGATTTTGTTGAAGTGGATTTTGCTGGAGCAGTTTTTGCTGAAGTAGATTTTGTCGGAGCGGATTTTGCCGGAGCAGATTTTGTTGGCATTGTTTTTACCGAAGCAGTCTCTTTTGGAGCAATTTCTTCCGGAGCGATTTTCGCCGGGGTATTCACTGTTTCTTCCGGAACCAAAGAGTTTTTATCTATGGAATCTAATATGGCACGGCTTATTGAATCTATCAAACGTTTTTTTTCCAGCTCGTTTGTAATTCTTATAGAATCTGTTAGAGTTTTTATTGAGTCTGTTATGCGCACCAAATTTTGTTCAGCGGCAGCTTTTATTGTTTCCACCTCTTTTTGATGGTAGTTATACGCCATAACAGATAAATAAGCAATGAATGCTAGAATTGTTATGATAAAGAAATTTTTTATATGTTTTTTATGCCTGACTGTCCAACGTGGTTTTGAAAGCAAAAAGGATTCTTTCATTCTTTCATAAGTAGCTTCAAAATGTTTGGGGCTTAACTCCAAAGAATTTTTTCTGCTTATATCTTTAATATCGGCCGGCAAAACTTCGGGAAAAGCAAAGTCATCTTGAACTAGAGGGATTATATTTTTGTTGGCTTGAAGCGCACTGTTAATTTCTTGGCGAACCCAATCTTCATTTTCATCATATCCTTTTTTGGAAAGCCTATCGAAAATACCGGAGCTTAGTATGAGTATAAAATCTTTGCATTTTTTTACTCTCTTTTCCAGCTCTTTGTCAAAACTTCCGCTTCTAAGCGTGTCTATATCAAAAAAAACGGAATAACCATCTAACCTCAGTCTGTCGTAAACGAGTTTAGCAATATCGTAGCCACCTTTGCGCCTGTATGAAATAAATATTTTAAAATTGCCTGCCATAAAGCATTTATACCTCTTTACAAAAGATAGAATTTTTTTTCGCAAGCTACGCCTAATGGCTTAAGGGCCAGAATGCTATGCTTGTCGCAAGAAAAGAGGAGTATCAAAGATTGTTTTCTGAAGCAGGGCGGCTTTACTGAGTATCTACCGTATCTGTCTGCTCCACCCACTCCCCATCTTGCAGCGTTCGCGTTGTGCGGATTAACACGTCATCTTCATTAGGTGCTTGTTTTACGCTTTGAATAAGCGTTAATTTGTCGCCGTTCCATTTATAGGTTTCACCCTCATAATACATGCCTGCACCGCTGCTGTTGTGCGCTTTTACGGTTTTAGTTTCTTTGTCGAACGAGGCATTCATAAGTCCAGATAAGACCTCGCTACGATGATAACTTTGCGTTTGCGGATTGTAGATGAAATAATTATACGCCTCGTTTGATACGCCTCGGTTGCTTAATACTGCAACGTCAATATATCCATCGAAATTAAAATCGTCAAGCAAAATCAAACGGAAATTAGGTTCATCTTCGGAACCGAATATTTGTGAACCCATATCAACTTTCACTGTATGTATTTTGCCGTTGTGCCCAAAACGCAAGCTGTCTATTTTGTGCATAAAAAATTCGCCATCGGCATCATGGGAATAAAAAACAGCGATGTCTATTGTTTGGTTATTATGTTCTATGTAAAAAGGCAGTGCATCTGCATGAGAAGGCGAATAGCCGTCCGGCTTTTTTTTGAAATATATCTCATCATTAGTTCGTTTAAGAAGTTTTGTGATGGGGTCGTATATTAAAACCAGTGTATCATGTTCGTCCGGTTTGTATTCTGCCATAACGTTGAATTGATATGTGTCTGTTTGTGTCATAATGCCGTGATCTTCATAAAAAATGCCGACTATTTTATCAGGTTCTATACTTATCCACGAAGACCCTGTCAATCCTGCAAACGAAGATGGGGAGATATCCGCTCTTTCCCAATAACCATATATGTTAAAATCAGGATCAATGTTAAACGCGGGAATTGTGCCGCCACGATTCTTCTCTTTGCACGACGTAACCGCAACGGTTATCAGAGCAAGGGCGACGATAAGGAGGTGGTTTTTCATAATAAAGTTTCCATAGCATAAAGATAGAAAAATATTTTTCGCAAGCAAACGCATCTAAATTTATAAATGGGGGCTGTCCCCCTCGCTGCAACGCAACGGCGTTTTCCTGCATTTTCCTAAAAAGCCCATCTACAAACGCTCTACCAATTGTGCAGGCATACTTATTTCCGCTACCCCCAATGCGGGGCTGGTTCGGCTACGCTCACCAAACGCCCCGCAACGCCCCGGTTTTGTTGTGCGGGCATTCATGGCTGGGCTACAATAACCCAAACTTTTGCTTCGCTTCGGTCAAAGAAACGCCGCTCTCCAAAAGAGCAAACAGCTCCCTAGTCCGTTCCTCACGACCCTCATTGCGACCTTCTTCCAAGCCCTTTTCCCAGCCTGTTTCCCGAGCTTCCTCTTGCCAAACAGACTTAGCATCGTCCCAATTCCATTCTGTAAGTAGCATATTCTCAACCTCCGAACCGTGCCTCTTAAGGAAATATACTAAAATATTGCGACTAATGCAATCTCTTATAGCAACCCTAATAGCATCCCTCAAATTCATAGACTTCAAATTGTCCCTTATAACAGAGATAAACTCCTCATAACCGCTCAAAGTAGGGCTCCTATCTGCCAT
>JAITUM010000232.1 GCA_031286305.1 Candidatus Fibrimonadaceae bacterium
GCGCAGAAACAGCAAAGATAGGTGCTACTGTGGCAAAGAATGCTAGAATGGATATTGAGAAGCGTGGTGGAAAAGTTATAAGTCCGCAAAATGCAAAGCAACTTGGCAAAAGAATTTTGTTGGTGAAGTAGCTTAACATTTATTTTGGAGGTGCTATGCACAACAATAAAATTCAGCTGTTTGAGCAGCAAAAAGTCCGTTCTGTTTGGGATGAAACAGCAGAAAAATGGTATTTTTCGGTTATAGATGTTGTTGGCATCTTAGCACAAAGCGAAAATCCGAGAAAGTATTGGAGCGTTCTTAAAACAAGGCTTAATGCAGAGGGTAGCCAGTTGGCTACAATTTGTAGCCAACTGAAAATGCAGTCTTCTGATGGTAAGTTTTACTTGACTGATGCCGCCGATGCAGAACAGTTGCTGCGCCTCATTCAGTCTATACCGAGTCCAAAAGCAGAACCTTTCAAATTATGGCTCGCTCGTGTAGGCTCTGAACGCATAGATGAGATGGCTGATCCGGAAATTGCAATCAATCGCGCTCTTGAAACCTACGCTAAAAAAGGCTATTCTTTAGATTGGATAAATCAACGCTTGAAAACAATTGAAGTTCGCAAACTTTTGACCGACGAGTGGGATAAAGGCGGCATTAAAAAAGGCCAAGAATATGCAATATTAACTGATGAGATTTATAAAACTTGGGCAGAAATGAATACAAAAGATTATAAAAAACTAAAAGGTCTTACAAAGGAAAATCTCCGAGACAATATGACTAATTTAGAGCTTATTTTAAATATGTTGGCTGAAGCTACTACAACAGAAATTGCACAAAAAGAAAATCCGAAAGGTATGCGTGAAAATATGTCGGTGGCAAAGCGCGGGGCAAGTGCTGCTAGTGTGGCTCGCAAAAAAATTGAATCAGAAACAGGAACACCGGTTATTACCAGCCGCAACGCAAAAGCATTGAAAAAACTTTAAGTCTCCATGGTAAAGATGTTTTGATGTAATGTAGAAAATTCTATATTAAAAACATGAAACAGATTTTCTTGCTAATTTTCTTGCTTGCTGTTTGCGGATATACGTCTGAGGAACGAGAGCTTGATCGTGATTCAACAAATGCAGAGAGAAATTTTAGCTCAGGAGAAAGATGGAAAACGTGGGCTTTAAATTTTTATCCGGGCCTTGGCTCAATTGCTATCTCTGTAAAGATATTTAAAAAAAATGCTTATTGTTGAAGATTTGTATGCATTACTTGCGCTAAGATAATATTTTAAACCCATAAGGTCCATTAAGCGGTATCCACCAATATTTTTAGAAAGTTCTCTAAGGTCTAAGGCAACTGATACGTTACCCGCACCACCTTTTTTAGTTCCGCCTTTCGCCCATCCATCTTGATATGCAATGGGAGAATAGCCCGCAGATAAGCCAAATTGGAGGAATTGTTTTGGATAGTAGATTACACCGGGACCAATCATTGCAGAGGCAATCTGAGCATAACGACTAGAACCCCAATCGAAATCAGGGTCGAAATCGTACCAATATGTTCCTATAGCACCGTTTAATTCACCTACAATATATATGTTAGGTCCTAGATTGACAAATCTTCCTCCAATTTTCAGCCCAAAGTCAAGTGCTGTATCGTTCTTTTTACCAATGTTATCATTGTTTAATGTTGCCCAAGTTGGCCCAACTCCAAATCCGATATCAAAATAAGAAATTGCTGAAGCGAAAGATGTAAATGTCATAACAAACGTGAGGCATACCGCCAATGAATGACTAATGGCATAGATTCTTTTTTTTTCACTTTTCAACATATGACGAAAAATAGAAATTTCTACATTACCACAATGCGCCTCTTCTGCTTAATAGCAATCCTGTTTGTGTTTTTTACACCAATTAAACCGCATGCGTCTGAGCAATATGATGATTTACTTATACACAATGGTAAAGAATACTTATTAGAAGATGTACATGGATTTGAAGCTGGTATTTTACAGCCTTATCTGGAAGGAGCAAAAAAATGGAAATGGTGGGATTATTTTTCTTTACAATTTTATCTGGAAAAGGTGAATAAATTGCTATTGAAATTTTATATTTCGGTATTGGGATGGTGTTCGGCATTAGCTAGAGGATATTATGTAACACTTGAAATAGTCAATAATAAGTTGGTATTAAAAGATATTAGTAACTGTGATGGAAAATTATTCTTTTTTAAGGTGAAGGGTCCAATATTCAAAATGGATTGGTTCACAGACCTACTATTCATAGGTGAAGGTGCCTCCTTTTATGGTTTTCATGAACATTATTCTGTTTTTCATTTTGAAAAAGGAATGCTTGTTAAAGAAGAACGTGCCGGTTATGAGGAATATGTAAGATCTATTCCGAAAGAATTGTTATACGGTTGGGATAGAGATTTTGATAAATTCGAGCATTATCTGGAAACCGAAAAAGAGGATAAATCGGAGTTTTTAGCTAAGTTAAAAGCGGAATACGAGAAAAAATTTGGGGAACCAATAAGCGATTTTGAGCTTACAATTCAAGAGATACGTTTTAGAAACAAACGCCACACTGTTATAACCAGAACGCTATACGGTGCACGGGCGACATATGATGAAGAAGAAATTAAATTGAATATAGAAGAATGGCTGGATTTTGTAAGGGCTTTGTCCACCTGTTGCCTTGATAAATGGGAAAAAAAGATTGTCCCTTATGATCCTTATAGTGGAAAAGGAGGAGTGCTTTATGTTGACTTTTCCAGCAAAGGTAAACCTTACGTTGATCATTATGAATTCCCAATCAAAGATACAGAGTTGCCGAATTTAAAGGAATTTGAAAAAGTTATGGAAGACATGGCTGCAAAAATAAGGAAATAATTCTATATTACCCTCTGCCGAGGAATTTTATTTCTTATTTTTACTGCTACGCCTCAGCATTAACATTTATTTGTTAGGAGTTATTGGAAGTGGTTAAAAGGCAAGCTGGCAGAGGAAGGGCACAATGAAGTGGTTAGTAATACTAACCACTTGAAATTAAAAGCTCCTGACGGAAAAATGAGGTTTACAGACTTGGCCGATACCGAGCAAATCAAAATTTTTCTATATTATCATTCAAATGATGTTTTTCGGTGTGGAAATTCAATCATGAACAGGATTATGAAGCATTGTGAAAAAAATGGATACGGATTCTCAGGAATTCAAGGAAAGATGAAAAAATTCTTCTCCATCAATTCAGCAACCGAAAAAGCAACATTGCTACTAAAACGGTTTCCTATAAGCATTTTGCTTATAATAGGCTTTGCCTGTTGTTGTTTCTATGCGAAAGC
>JAITUM010000237.1 GCA_031286305.1 Candidatus Fibrimonadaceae bacterium
TCGCAGAAAACGTTGTTTTTGCAACAATTACCGCAGGGCGGCCACGGTGAGCCGCCCCTACATAGTCCGCATCGTCGCTGTTTTTTCGCATTTCTTTGCAACGAATGATTGAATTGTAGGGGCAACTCGCCGTGGTTGCCCTGCAACGTGGCTTCGCACGGTTCACCAGCGAAATGTAAAGCGGGAAGGGTGTCCCCGCATTGGGGGTAGCGGAAAACGCCGTCGCCACCGTAGGGGCGTTGCGTGTCAACGCCCTTTTGCCACGCAAGGCGGTTGCAGCGAGGGGGATTTCCCCCTATCCCTATAGTAAGTGATGATTAACTCAATGTTGGGGTATAGGGTATAGGCGATGCAAAAAAACATTGTTTTTAAGCAGATTTAGCCGTTTATTTGTGCAGTTCCCTATACCCCATACCCCATACCCCATACCCCAACATTGAGTAAATCTTGATTACTATATTAAACTCATGGCACATTATGTACATAGCGGGGCTAAATTAAAATGCTCCATGGGCTCCAGTCAGTCTTCTTTAGGAGTATTGCCTACTGCAAACTCAGTGAAATTGTGCAATAAACTCATGGCAAACATTATGGATCACAAATCCATGATAAATATTAAACCTTTTGGGCAATGCAAGTCTCTAGCTAACCCAACAGTGGCGGCAGCAACAGCGGCGGCCAGCGGCAAACTGCAAGAAATGCCCTGTATTCCCGCTACTACGGTTCCTTGGCTAAACGGCAACGCAAATGTATTGGTAAAAGAGCACCCCGCCTTGATGGATAACAGCAAATGCATGTGTATGTGGGTAGGCACAATTGAGGTAACAGACTCTGGTCAAAAAGAAGTGCAAACCACTTCAGCAAAAACTTTGGCATAGTTTTTGCAATAACACTAATATGGCTAGAATCACGTTCTCAACTATGTATGATACCACGATGCACTATCTGCAGCGTAATGGTAATGCTCTTCATAAACTGCAAGAGCAGATCTCGAGCGAGAAAATGATAAACCGACCGTCTGATAACCCGGTTGGCTTTACCAATGCTCTCAATTACAGAAATATCATCAATGCCCTAGGGCAGCAAAGAACCAATATGGATGATGGTGAGATTTACATGGGCATCCTGGAAACTACTCACCAGAGCATAAATAATATTTTTGTCCGCAACCAGGAACTTGCAGTGCAGGCTTCAAGCGACACCACAAACCACCCGGGCAGACTATTTATAAATATGGAAGTTCGGCAAAATTTGGAGCATCTTGTTTCGCTTGCACAGTCCAAACACAAAGATAATTACATATTCAGCGGCAAATGGACAAACCAGCCCCCTTACGAAATTAAAAACGGGATAGCAGAATACAGGTTTAACGCAGATAATCAAGCTATATTCACAAATAACTATGATCCCAGTGATCCGGATTCTCTTCGCCCTTTTCAAGGTGTAGGCCCTGTTACAATTCAGATTTATGATAGCGGATATTTTGACCCAAATATTAAACCGATTCCGGACCATCCATTAGCCCAGCGCATTATACCCGGCAGTTTGCAATTAGCCGGTAATTTACTGGAAACACCACATAGAAGAACCAACGAAGGTCTTGCTGAAGATCACCCGGACTATCTTCCCGAAGACCACCCGGACTACAATAAGCCCGATTATGAAGTGGATTATGTTAACGGCACAATCACTCTTTTGAGCGAAAGAGCAAAAGAAGCTTTTTATAATGATGACGGCAGTACAAAAGATGCAGTGCCCGGCATGACTTTTGAATATATTTACCGCAATTCAATAGATATGAGCGGTGAAATTTATAGAGAAATAGATACCGGCATCACCATGAAAATAAATACCAATCCCGATGATTTGTTTGGGAAACCCGGAGCAGGCGATACGGACTCTTTCAAAGAAATAATAGCTTTTATGCAGGGGCTTTGGCATAATGACCAACCACAGATAAGCCAAAGCATAGATAGACTAAATGACGGACGCGAAAGGAATTTGGAACACCAGGCTGTTGAAGGTGCAAGGTTAAACCGGCTTGGAATTGTTTATGACCGAAACTATGAATTGAACATTGCCAATACCGATGCCAAATCTAGAATAGAAGATGTTGATTTAGCGGATGCCCTTACGAAGTTTTCGATGGCAGATGCTGTTTATAATGCGAGTTTGCAAGCGGCAGCAAGGCTAATGCAAAGATCTTTGATGGACTATATATAGTGGGGTAATTATGTCGAACACTTTGTTTAATGTTTCGTCTATGATGTATCAAAGCAAACTTCGTTTGCATAACAAGGCTTTAGCTCAAGCTACCGAAAGGTTGGCCACGGGAAGCCGCATAAACAATGCAAAAGACGATCCTTTTCGAAATTATGAGTCGAGCAATGCCGGTAGCGACATAAGGAATACCGGCAAAGCAAGACAAAATTCAGCCGATGGAGCTGCTCTTTTGCAAATGGCAGAAGGGGCGTGTAGCGAGTTGCATAGTATTTTGCAACGTGTTAAGGAGCTTTCCGTTCAAAGCGCAAACGATACTTTAACAAGTACCCAGCGTCATTTTTTAGATCTTGAAGCAAACGAACTTCTAAAAGAAGTGGATCGTATTACCTCAAGCACAACCTTCAATTCAAAGGTTATTTTCGGCAGTTTCAACGATTCTTTTTCCGGCGAAAACAGGGACTTAAAAGATTGGAATCCGTTTATTAGGAGCGATTCGGCAGGAAATGAAATCAGGGCAGGAATTTTGCATATTGGTCCAAGCGTAAACCCGGATAAACCTCATGATGTAAATGCTATTAAGGTTTCAATTCCGGAGCTTTCTGCAAGATCTTTGGGTTTAATCACAGATCGAGAAGAGGCAGAACGTTTGGATATAAAACCTTTTACCCTCACCTATCAGGGTGGTGCATCTCGAGCTATAGATGATTTGGATGCTGCAATAAGTTCTATTAACACTGTTCGTACCTATATGGGTTCTTTAGTGAATAGGCTTGACCGCCAGGTTGAAGATTTGGAAGTAAGAAATATAAACTCAAACGATCATGTGAGTAGAATCAAAGATGCAGACTTTGCAAAAGAGTCTACCAACTTGCTAACTGCGCAAATCAAACAGCAAGCTGCAATATCGATACTGGCTCAAAGCAATTCAAGAGTCGGCAGAGTTTTGGAGATATTGGGGTAAAAGTATTCACTCATCCAAGAACGCGGTTAAAGGGCTGCTTGCTTCGGCGATTTCTGCCTGCGAAGGCAACCCGCTTTCAAATGCCATTCTGCCGCTTTCCACCGCAAGCTTAAAACACTTTGCCATTACAACAGGCTCCGGAGCAGAAGCAATAGCGGTGTTTACCAAAACTGCGCTTGCCCCCATTTCCATGGCAAAACACGCATGAGACGGAGCACCAATGCCGGCATCAATCACAACCGGAACTTTGCTTTGAGCTATGATTATTTTTAGCATAGCTTCCGTTTGCAAACCCTTGTTGCTGCCTATAGGCGAGCCGAGCGGCATAACCGCTGCTACTCCAACATCTTCCAGCCTTTTGCATAGAACGGGGTCTGCAGGGATATAAGGCAAAACAATAAAACCGTCTTTTACCAGTTCGGCGGCAGCGTTCAAAGTCTCAATAGGGTCTGGGAGCACATATTTTTGGTCGGGATGAATTTCCAGCTTTACCCAGTTTGTTTCAAGGGCTTCTCTTGCCATTTGAGCGGCAAACACAGCTTCTTTTGCGGTACGTGCCCCGGAAGTGTTCGGTAAAATTTGCCCTTTAAAATCTTTTAAAGCGTCTAAAATGGAATCATCTTTTTGATTTTTGCTTATTCTTTTTAAAGCAACAGTTATCATTTCGCTCTTAGATTCCAATAAAGCGAGTGCCATTTCTTGTGGCGAAGCGAACTTGCCGCTTCCCAAAAAAAGGCGTGAGCCAAAGTTTTTATCTGCAATTTGCAACATAAATTGTAAATATAGAAAATGCTAAGAAAATTTCTATATTTCGCTTAAGGAGACCGGTATGGACGAGAAAAAGATGCAAGTCAAAAAGTTTACTCAAGGTTACACATTCAAAATGCTCTTTCTAGCTTTTTTGATACTAACGCTGCTCATCCCTTTAGTGATGGTTGGTGCCCTTATTGATGAACGAAGTAAAACTGCAGACTCGGCTGAAGCTGAGGTTATGGAAGCATGGGGAAGTGAGCTTGTGGCAGCGGGTCCGGTAATCGCAATTCCCGGCGTTAGAACTGAGAGAGTTCGTACCACCACAAAAGACGAAGAAAAAGTTGACATTATTAGAAAACCTTTTACATTGATGATAACCCCGCAGAAGTTAAATATTGGAGCAGATTTTAAAACGGAAACTCGAAAACGAGGGATTTTTTCCGTACCGTTGTTTTATGGCGATCTTGCCATTTCGGGTATTTTCGACCCCACGCAGGCACTTGCTTCCTTGCTGCCCAACGAAGAAGTTTCATTAGACAAAGCGGAACTGATAATATCTCTTTCAAGTCAAAAAGGAATACGAAAAATTGATCAGGCGGTATGGAGTGCTGAAGGTGATGATGTTACCCTTTTCTTTCAACCGGGAAATAGGGGGCAAGACTTTGGCGGTCAAATAAAATCACTTGATTCCAGGCACAAATACAGTTTTATACGCGGCAGTGAAAGCAAAAGTGCACGTACCGGTGGAATTCACGCAATGTTACCGGAACTTGCTGCTGATGCCAAAGCGAATTTCAATATCGCAATAACCATTCACGGAGGCAGACTGGTGCGTTTTCTTCCTTTGGGTCAAGATACTCACGCCGATATTACCACCGATTGGCCGTCTCCATCCTTTCAGGGTTCCTTTCTTCCGAGTGGCTCAAATATCAAGGACAACGGTTTTGATGCAACATGGGATATTAACTATTTGAGCCGAGATATTCCTCTGCATTGGAAAAGTGAAAGCGGTTATCGCGACTATTCCGATGCTTTATTCGGTGTAAATTTTTTCCGCGCTATTGATACTTACTCGCTTAACACAAGGGCAGTGAAATACGCAATTCTTTTTTTAATAGTCCCGTTTTTAACGCTTTTTCTGTTTGAAGTTCTCACCAAAAAAAGAATTCATCCGGTGCCGTACTTGCTCTCCGGAATTGCCAATATTATTTTTTACCTCTTGTTGCTTTCTCTCTCGGAGCAAATGCAGTTCTACCTTGCTTATCTTATTTCCGCTTTGGCTATAATTATAATGCTAACGCTTTACTCCCGGGCTTTGTTGCCCTCATGGAATAAAAGTTGGTATATGGGTTTGGTTACAACGGTTTCTTATGTACTGCTTTATGCGGTATTAAACGCCGAGTCTTATGCTCTGCTTGTAGGTTCCGTTTGGGCCTTTATTGTGGTTGCATTGGTAATGTTCCTCACTCGTAAACTAAACTGGTATGGTTCTGATGAGTAAACTAACCGGCAAAGCAATGCACGACATCCTGATAATTGGTGCCGGTATTGCCGGTTTAACCGTAGCTTTGAAAGCGGCGGAGAACGGTAATAGTGTTTTGCTTCTTACAAAGGGCGCAAAACCTGATGGCTCTACTAACTATGCCCAGGGGGGAATTGCATCTGTAACTTTACCGGAAGATTCCTTTGAAAGCCATATTGCAGATACCCTGGAGGCAGGGGACGGATTGTGCAATAAAAAACAGGTAAAAATTTTGACCAAAAACGCACCAAAAGCAATTGAGCAATTGGTTAAATGGGGCGTTAATTTCACACCAGCCAAAAATGATGCTAATGCTTTTGATTTGCACCTGGAAGGTGGGCATAGCTTTCGCAGAATTTTACACACAGCAGACTTGACCGGCAAAGAAATTATGCGTGCCTTGCTTGCAAAATTAAAACAACACCGAAAAAAAATAGATTTTCTTGAACATAGCACGGTTTTAAATTTGATAGTGAAAAAAAAAGATGGGAAATCACGTTGCATAGGCGCAGTGGTGGCCTGCAGGGGTGACCACAAGGGATTACTCTTACAAGCCAAAACAGTTGTACTTGCCACTGGCGGAGCAGGGCAGCTTTGGTTACATTCCACCAATCCTCCGGATGCTTGCGGAGAGGGAATAGCCATGGCATATCGTGCCGGCGCGGCACTCCAAGATTTGGAATTTATGCAATTTCACCCTACAAGCCTTTATGCGCCGCAGTTAAAAAAAACCTTTTTAATATCAGAGGCAGTTCGTGGTTTTGGCGGGATTTTAAAAAACCACAAAGGCGAGGAATTTATGAACGAGATTCATCCTCTTCGCTCGCTCGCTCCTCGCGATATTGTGGCTAGAGCAATTTTGAGCGAAATGCAGCGTACAGGCAAAGATTATATGTACTTGGATGTGACTCATCGCAAAGCTAAAGATATTAAAACTCATTTCCCTAATATTTACGCTAAATGCCTTGAATGCAAAATAGATATTACAAAAGACTGGATTCCTGTGGTTCCGGCAGCGCATTATATGTGTGGCGGCGTACTTGTTGATTCTTATAGCAGAACAACCATAAAAGGTCTTTATGCAGTGGGTGAAATCAGCACAACCGGCGTTCATGGTGCAAATCGCTTAGCCTCTAATTCTCTTTTGGAAAGCGTGGTTTTTTCTTTAAGAGCGTGTGAGGATATTAATAAAGTTGAGAGTGCCTCCACAAATAGCCGCTTTTTTTGCAAAAATAACTACCAACCTTCGGCTGTTCACCAGCGAGATGCAAAGCGGGAAGGGAATTCTCAACTCTCAACTCTCAACTCTCAACTAAACATTAATTATAAAAAGTTTAAAAAGGAGATTCGGGCGATTATGTGGGAGCATTGTGGGATTGTGCGGTCTATGGAGGGGTTAAGAATTGGGTTGGAGAAGTTAAAAAAGTATGAAACGATTGAAAATATTCAATTTCGCAATTTTTTTGAAAGCGCAAGGCTTATTATGGAATGCGCTTTAAAACGGAAAGAATCTAGAGGATTGCAGTGCTTAACGGATTATCCTGAGAAAAATCCGAAATATTTAAAACATTTTATAGTAAGTAATGATTAATTTGGTCAGTAAATAGTTTCCAGTATTTTCTACATTCCCTATCAATGGGTAAAGTAATTTTATTTCTTCTATTGCTTTCGTCTCTGGCTTTCTCCAGAGCATCTGCAGTGGTAACTCTAGAAATGCCTGTGGGAGCGCGTCAGCTTGGCATGGGCGAATCTGGCGTGGCTCGCGCTGATGATGCCAACGCACTCTATTACAACCCTGCAGGCTTAGCCTTTGGCCCCCTAGCAAACGAATGGGAATTGTCCAGAAATATGGGGAATAGGGAGTTGGGAGTTGAGAGTGGAAAATATTACACAGTTTTTGCGGCGCGGAATCGGCGTGGTTTTTTAACACGGAACGAAGTTTGGACCGGAACTACGGAAGGGATTTTACATTACGATGGAATGGTTTGGAGAGATAATATAACCATTCCTTTAGAGGGAAACGCAAAACTTAGAGATGTTGTGCGAACATTTATTGGCTCGGAAACTTCTTTGGATTCAATTTCCGGTGTGGTGCGAAATTACAATGGAGTAAAAACGCTTAACGAAGAAGAACGCTTGATTGAGGTGAAAATTCCTTTTTCAATAATGATTAAAGATACCGTAACCGCATTGCTTTACGAAGTGCGCACGGAAAACCTTTGGGTGGGAACAACAAAGGGCTTGTTCCGCTTTAACGGTAGAGGCTTTAAAGATTTTACAAGTGAATTTGGAACGCGCAGAATTACCGCGCTCACAAATCAGGGCGCAACGCTTTGGGTGGGAACGGATAACGGGCTCTTTGCCTACAGGAACGGAGTGTTTGAGCAGAGAGGTTCGGTTTTGCCTTCTCAAAAAATAACTTCCATGGCTTGGCACGAAATGCGCAAGGAACTTTATGTGGGCGTTGAAGGTGCAGGCGTAGCTCGGCTAACCCCAAAGCAAAGGGATAATGAGAAAGATACATGGGGCATATTCACGCTCCAAGACGGAGTTATGGATTTGTCTCCAAAAGCCATGGCCATAGACAGTTCCGGCCGTGTGTGGATTGCACATAAAGAAGGACTTTCGCACTTCAATTTGAGAAGATGGGAGCAAATTCGTTTTGAAAACAATGAAGTTCATAGCATAACGGTTTCGGAAAAGGGTGCAATTTGGATTGGAACGGATAAGGGCGCTTGGAACTTTCTGCCGGAATATGCAACTCCGAGCGGTCGCAAAAGCGAAACCGCTCAAAGCAGAGGCGAAACGGAAGGTACACGAGGTCAGTGGAATCATTACCACCAGGGGAACGGTTTGGAGAGCAACACAGTTTGGTATTTGCTTTCGCTTGGCAACGATTTGTGGCTCAGCACAGGAGCCGGCGTAGAACGCTATCGTGCGGCGCAGAGCCAGGTTGCATTTTTTTACGAAAAGCTGATGCCAGTTTTGAACATCCCGGATCTTTATCATTTGTACACCGGCATAACATGGCCGCTTGGCGACTGGGGAACATGGGGTTTATTTGTGAATTTTATTAGCATGGGTGAATTGTCCATAGCCAATGAAATAGACGA
>JAITUM010000104.1 GCA_031286305.1 Candidatus Fibrimonadaceae bacterium
ATTCGGCGTAGTGCTGTGCTGTGGTGTTTATATTGCTGTGCCCAAGCATGCGGCTCACTCTAATAAGCTGCCAGCCCGCAGAGAGCCGAGCTGTGGCGCATGTGTGACGGAAACGGTGCAAGTTTATGTCCGTTATGCCTGTTTCCTTTTCAGCCTTACATAGTATACTCTCTGCCCAATGCCTGAACTTTGTCCCTTTTTTACTCACGAAGCGAGCTCTACTATCTCGCTTGAAAATATAACCTCTATCATATAATTTGCATAATGTTAGGGTAAGAGGAACATCTCTTGCTCTATTTTGCGTTTTGGCATCTATAATTCCGCTAATCAACTTGTCATAGACTCTTATAATCCCAAAATCTATTTTAAACCAGTCTTTTTCAAGTAAATCCAAAGCTTTAGCTTCTAAGCCAGTGCATAAGGCAAGTAATACCATATCGTGCAGGTGCCATGTATTTAATTTTTCCGAGTAATTTTGCAGCCATTCAAGGATGATTTTCACTTCTACTATGTCAAAGGGGCGTACTGCTTTTGTGTTTTCTTGTACCGCTTTTACTCTTATGCCGTCTAACAAATATCTTTCTCGCCAGTTATGATACTTTACGCCGTGCTTAATAATTGCTGCCATACGGTTAAGCTCTTGGTTAATTGTGTTTGCGCTTGCAATGTTTTTTTTATTATCTTTCCTGTTTGTACTGCGCCATTCGGGATATTTAGCAAACACTCCTCTTTGTAATTTTGAGTACTCTTTTATTTTATTTACCTCTAAAAACTCTTGTAAAATTTTACAATGCCGTTTAGTCCTCTCTATTGCAGTTTGCGTGTTTATGCCGGGTCGGCAGTAATCAGATAGATAACTTTCAAAAACACTACTTATTTTTGCTTCGGCGTTTGTGAGTATATTGTCGATTTTTATTCCAGTTGTTTTAGCATCTACCTTTATGTTTTTAGGGGAATTGAGCCAGTCTTGTGCAAGCCTCTTTATTTGCGAGCCGCTCATATGCTGCCGGTCAGCTGGATTTATAGCCTGCATAATGGCATTATGCGCTACAACCCATTGCTTTGCTGAAAACTTATCTAAATTAATAAGGTATTGGATTTTCTGCCCAAAGGCAGTATCTTGCAACCTTACATAAGTGTTATTGTTGATTTTCACTTTGTATGCTTTTGCCATTTTTTACTCCTAGGAAAATTGACTACAAATTGACTACAAATATAGTAAAAAATTGAAACAAATAGAAATGATTATTATTATTATCTATTTCACTGTTTTTTGAAATTACACTTCAAGAGGCATATTTCTAAAGTGAATTAACCCCGATAACTATCGCTTTTTAGCTTTTACCCTTGACAACTGTCGTATATTTTTCTATATTTACCTATAACCCCGGACGATTAGCTCAGTTGGTTAGAGTACTACCTTGACATGGTAGGGGTCACAGGTTCGAATCTTGTATCGTCCATTTATGCAAAGAGATTTTGAAGATGATGTTTGCATTGAACAAGGTATATTGCGCACAGTAAAAGATTTCAGTCTTGTTTTGAGTAGCCAAAATATAGAGCATAGTGTGCTTCAAAATGAATTTGGACCCTGGGAAATTCATGTTAAAGAAAAGGAACTTTATGCGGCGCAAACGCAAATAGCACTTTACAAACAAGAAAATCCGGATTGGGAAAGAGAAACAATAGCCCTGCCAATGCTAAGACCAAGCACACAGCCGCTTTGGCTTTTGCTCATTCCGGTTGTTTGCACATTTTTTCAATTTAAAAATCCGCACATAACCGATTTTGGTTTGGCAAACGCTTCAAAAATATTGAAAGGGGAGTGGTGGAGGCTTTTCACTGCACAAACTTTGCACTCCGGAGACTATCATTTGGTTTCAAACTTAGTTTCCGGTTTTTTGGTTTTTTCGCTAATCTCATTTAGAATGCCGCTTTCGCGCATTGCTCCCTTTATTATTTTAGCTGCAGCTTTGGCAAATTTGGAAACAGCGTTTATTATGAAGAATTACCGCGCCCTTGGATTTTCCACAACGGTGTTTGCAAGTTTGGGCGCACTTGCAACGCTCGAGGTTCGGGTTTTGAAAAGAGAGACCTTGTGGCGGCGGGTGGTTCCCTGGTTTGCAGTATTTTTGCTTGCCGTGTTTATGGGGGTAGGCAACGAAACCGGCAAGGTGGATATTCTTGGGCACTTTCTAGGTTTAATAATGGGCATGCTGGCAGGCTTTGCACCACCTAAAAAATGGCTCTACTGGGGAGAGCCATTAGGCAAATTTGATGTTTTTATTGTGTTTGCAATTTACGTTTTTTTTGCAGCAATGTGGGCAATGGCAATCAGGTAGCAGGCAAACTCTTAAAACCGGTCTCTAACTCTTCATCTGTAGGTCTGTAATCGCTCATTGCTCCGGAATTATATTGCATGTAAGCACTCATGTCAAAATAGCCGGTACCGGTTAAACCAAATAGAATGGTCTTTTTTTCACCGGTGCGTTTGCACTCTAAGGCCTCGTCTATTGCAACCTTGATGGCGTGGGCAGATTCCGGTGCAGGTAAGATACCCTCAATTTTTGCAAACTGAACAGCGGCATCAAAAATATCGGTTTGAACTACTGCCCTAGCTTCTATGAGTTTATCATGGTAAAGCTGAGAGAGCGTGGAATTCATGCCATGGTAGCGGAGCCCGCCTGCATGGCTTGATGATGGAATATAACCGCTGCCAAGGGTGTACATTTTGATTAGTGGTGTGGTTTGGGCGGTGTCGCCAAAGTCGTAAGCGAATTTTCCACGTGTGAAAGAAGGGCAGCTTGCCGGTTCAACAGCTATTACTTTAACATTGCTTTTGCCTTGCAGTTTCTCGCTCATAAACGGAGCAATCAAACCGCCAAGGTTAGAGCCACCGCCTGCACTGCCGACTATAATATCGGGCGTAATGCCGTATTTGTCAAAAGCAGTTTTGCATTCCAAACCTATTATGCTCTGGTGCAAAAGAACATGGTTTAAAACACTGCCCAAAACATAGCGGCATTTTGGAGTGCTTACCGCTTTTTCAATTGCTTCGCTTATAGCACAGCCAAGAGAGCCACCGGTATTGGGATTTTTTTCCAATATTTTTTTGCCGGAATTTGTGGTGTTTGAAGGTGAGAGAATAAGTTCCGCACCATAAGTTTCCATGAGAGCTTTGCGATATGGTTTTTGCTCCGCTGAGATTTTTACCATATAAACTATTAAATCAAGGTCATAAAAAGCGCAGGCCATAGACATTGCGCTTCCCCATTGGCCGGCTCCTGTTTCGGTTGTTAAACTGGTTAAGCCGTCTTGTTTTGCGTAGAAAGCTTGAGCCGCTGCGGAGTTTAATTTATGCGAGCCGCTTGTATTGGTGCCCTCGTGTTTGTAATAAATTTCTGCGGGTGTTCCTAATGCACGTTCCAAAAAATAAGCTCTTATGAGCGGGGCGGGGCGGTAGGCTCTGTAAAATTCCAAAATACCATTGGGAATAGAGATAAGTTCAGTAGTTTCATCTAATTCTTGCTCAATGCATTCTTTACAAAAAACAGGGTCAAGGTCTGCGGCTGTGGCTGGCTGCAGCGTTCCCGGATGTAGCATTGGTGCGGGTTTATTTTTCATAAATGCCCGCAAATTAAGCCATTTTTTAGGTTGCTCTTCTTCTGAAAGATAGAGACGAGTAGGTGTATTATTATTCATGAGGGCTAATGTAGAAAAAAAATAATCAGCGTTTTCTACCTTACGCCCATGAAAGTTCTTTTAATAGGTAGTGGTGGCAGAGAACATGCCATTGCTTTAGCAGTAAAAAAATCCCCGCTTTGCACAGAATTAATTTGCGCTCCGGGAAACCCCGGAATGGCCACGCTTGGAAAATGTTTTCCGGTTAATATTGCAAACCCCAAAGAAATTGCAGAACTTGCAAAAAAAGAAAATGCAGATTTTACAATTATAGGCCCGGAAGGCCCGCTTGTGGATGGCGTTGTTGATGAGTTTAAAAAACACGGATTACTGGTTTTTGGCCCCACAGGTGCCGCCGCTCAGCTTGAAGGCAGCAAGGCGTTCAGCAAGGAATTTATGAAGCGATATAATATTCCAACAGCCGCTTATGAAACCTTTAGCGATTTGCAAAAGGCAAAAGACTACCTCAAAGAACATGCCGCTCCGATAGTTGTGAAAGCGTCTGGTTTGGCGGCTGGCAAAGGCGCTGTTGTTTGCATGAGCGATGCGGAAGCTTTGAATGCGGTAGAAGAAATGCTTGGTGAAAAAGCAATATTCGGCGAATCCGGGAAAACTGTTGTGATAGAGGAGTTTATGGAAGGCGAAGAGGCTTCTATTTTTGCTGTGTGCGATGGCAAGGACTATGTTTTGCTTGCTGCCGCTCAAGACCACAAAAGAATTTTCGATGAAGATAAAGGCCCAAACACCGGTGGAATGGGAGCCTACGCACCAGCCCCGCTTGTGACCGAGGAGATGTTTGCTTGCATTAAAAAAGAGGTTGTTGAACCCACTTTGCAAGGCATGGCAAAAGAAGGAAACCCATATACCGGCATTTTATTTGTAGGAATAATGGCTACAAAAAACGGGCCGAAAGTTGTGGAATATAATTGCAGATTAGGCGACCCCGAAACGCAAGTTGTCTTGGAAATTTATGATGGTGATTTATTGGAATTATTTTACAAAGCGGCAAACGGAAAATTAAAGGAAATTGCTGAAACGGAGTCTAAGGGTTATGCTGCGGTTGTGGTTATGGCAAGCGAGGGTTATCCGGGCAAAATTAAAGACTCCGTGCCTGTTAGCGGAGTGAGCGAGGCCGAGAAAAAAGGAGCGGTTGTTTTGCACGCGGGAACAAAAATCCAAAACGGCGAGCTGCAAACAGCGGGTGGAAGAGTTTTTGGGGTTGTAGGCAAAGGCAATGATTTAAAGACCGCCCTTGACATTGCATATTCAGGCGTAAAAGAGATTAAATTCACCGGAGCGCAATACAGAAGGGATATTGGCAAAAAGGGTTTGAGTTAATCATTTTGATTACTATATTACCCTTTATGACAGATACAAATATTAAAGAAACGCAAAAGCGTGCGAATCCCGGTCCTTTAGGGTTGATTGGGTTTGGGCTTACAACGGTGCTTCTTAACCTTAAGAATGCCGGTGTAATTGAGTTGAGCATTATGATCGCAGCAATGGGATTTGCAGTTGGAGGGTTGGCGCAAATTATTGCAGGAATCCTTGAGTTTCGCGAGAAAAGTACCTTTGGCGGCACAGCATTTACCGCGTATGGTTTTTTCTGGATATCGCTGGTTGTTATTTGGGTAAATCCAAGTTCTTTACCTGCGGCAGATCTAACTTCGATGGGTTTTTATTTGCTCGTTTGGGGAACTTTGACCGTGTTCATGTTTATTTGCACTTTTAAGCATAGCCGTGTGACGCGTTTTGTTTTTGGCTCACTGGTTCTATTGTTTTTTATGCTTGCAATTGGCGATTTTACTCAAAATGAAACCATTACAAGAATTGCGGGAGTCATCGGCATTATCTGTGGATCCTCGGCACTTTATTCCGCTGTTGCCCAGTTAATTAACGAAGAATTCGGCAGAGTAATTTTCCCGCTTTAATATCCCATTTCCGTTAAACGTTTCCAATACTTCATAGGCAAACAACGCCTTTGCAGTCTTGGACTTTTCTGTTCTTCTATGTTGGCAGATTTAATCATCTTTTAACTGGTCCTTAATAAAAATTTAACAAGCTATTTTTAAATTTACCTACGAATTTAACTCAACCAGAGGATTTTATGAATAAAATTCAATTGTCTCTTGCCGCCTTGTTAGTTGGTGGTTCCATGGTATCTGCCAATGAAGTGCCTGTTATAAGTGCGGGCGGAACAAAAATCTCCATGTATGGATTTGCTCAGCTCAATGCTGTTTATGAAGACGGAGTTTCCGGTGGTGATGCCGGTGTTCCCGGTGCTTATCATTGGACAGAAATAGTTGCACCAAATGCGGAAGATGGTGAAGGTCGTTTCAGATTTAACATTAACCAAACAAGAATAGGCTTTAACTTGTCCGGGCCTCAAAAAGAGGGTGCGCCGGAAGTATCCGGCAGGTTTGAAACCGACTTTGCAGACGGTGTGGCTTACAACAGAAATGCTGTTGGAACTTTTCGCATAAGACATGCATTTGGTCAAGTGAAATTTAAAGATCTTGGAACTACTTTATTGATGGGTCAGAGCAGCGATTTGATTGCTCCTTTAAGCGCTCCCACGCTTAACCAAGGTGGTCTTAGGCGCCAGGGTTCTATTGGCACGCGCAGGCCGCAAATTCGCTTAACCCAAGCTCTTGGACCGGTTGAAGCAGCCGTTGCTGTAACAGACGATCAGGGTGCCAATAATCCCGTAATGCCGGGCTTTCAAGGCGCTCTAAAAGGCAAACTCCCTGCTTTTTGGGCAGGTGAAAAAAAGAACGTAGAGCTTACTCTTAGTGGGCACTATGCATCGGAAGAAAATGCCGCAAACACCAAAGCTGAATTGGATGCAAAAAAGGCAGATGGCTGGGGCACACCGGCTTCTTGGTCTGGCGTTGCAAGTTTAGCTTTGCCTGTAATTGATATTGTAGACCTTTCCGGAGAAGTTTTCTACGGGCAAAATCTTAATCGCTATAACAATGGAAGCATAGGCAGAAGCGGCAGAGCTACCGGCTTTACAGGTGACGAGGGCATTCAGTCACTTGGTGGCTGGGGTGCAGCAACTGTAAAACTTCCTGCCAACCTGTCTTTTGCCGGTGGTATGGGTCTTGAAGCTATTGATGAAAACAGAGAATTGAAAAGCAGACCGGCCACAGAGAGCAGCGCTGCAGTGAATAATCCAAACAAAAATATGGTGGTATTTGCAAACTTAAAGTATAACATTGCTTCAACTGCATTCGTTGGTTTTGAGTATGCTAACCTAACAACTGATTTTGCAGATAAAACCGATGGCACAAAAGTTGATAGTGGATCTTTAAATCGTTTTGAACTAGTATTCAACTACGCGTTTAGGTAATTCTTAATCAAAATGTAACAAAAACTCACCTCATTTGTAACTTTCAATAGTTAAATTTAAGGTGTCTAACAAAATAGGAGAAAGACATGAAAAAAGTTCTGTTAACTGCCCTAACAACACTACTTGCTGTTTCGGCTTTGCATGCGCAGGTAATTAAAGGCTCAGATACGGTTTTGCCGTTTTCCCAGCGAGCAGCCGAAGCCTTTATGAATGCAGATAAGACCGCCAGAGTAACAGTTACCGGTGGCGGTAGCGGCGTGGGAATTTCCGCGCTAATAGACGGAAGCACAGACATTGCACAGTCTTCACGCAAAATAAGGTTTGAAGAAAGGCAAAAGGTTCAAGAAAAAGGCGGTCGTGTAAAAGAAGTATTCGTTGCTTTTGATGCTCTGGCGGTTATTGTGCACCCAAGCAATAAGGCAAGCAATTTAACCCGTGAACAGTTGGAAGGTATCTTTACCGGTCAAATCAAAAACTGGAGCGAGGTTGGCGGAGCCAATATGCCCATTGTTGCATATTCCAGAGAAACATCTTCCGGCACCTACGAATTCTTCAAAGAAGAAGTTATGAAAAAGAAAGACTATATGTCCGGCATTCTCAGCATGCCTGCAACCGGAGCGATTGTTCAATCAATCAGCCAAACTCCTGGTGCTATTGGCTACATAGGCTTGGCTTACCTCGATAAAAGAGTAAAAGCGGTTCACATTTCTTACGATGGCGGCAAAACCTTTGTAGAACCTTCTATAGCAAACGCTAAAAACGAAACATACCCCGTTGTGCGCCCTCTAATCTACTACTACAACACAGCTAAAGAAGCCACAATTAAACGCTTTCTCGATTTCACCCTCAGTCCCGAAGGGCAAAAAATCGTAAGCGATCTTGGGTATATAACGGTGAAGTAAGTGGTTGTTTACGCTACCCCTTCGGCCCATAAGGCCCTTGTGGCTTAGCGCTGGGTAAGGCGTGCGCCTTACCCTTACGGGTGCGGATACAAATTTTCTATCTTACCCATATGCTCATTGCCAACCCAATTTACGATGTCACATTTAAGCGTTTGTTGGAGAACAACCGTGTGGCTAAGTTTTTAATCGGAACCATCCTCAATTGCAAGATCCTTTCCCTTGAGCCGAGCATTCAAGAGCACTCGGAATTTGGAGAAGATGCCGGCAAGCTAACGCTTTTTCGCATGGATTTTGCAGCTACAATAGAAACAGAAGAAGAAGGTGAAAAGAGGGTTATTATTGAAATGCAAAAAGCATTGCATTTGGGCGATGTCTATCGCTTTAGAAAATATTTAGGCAA
>JAITUM010000247.1 GCA_031286305.1 Candidatus Fibrimonadaceae bacterium
CTGCTATCGCTTTGCCCTAAAACTTTGCCGGAAATATATGTAATATTCACATGAGGAATTGGTCTATCAGTGGTTTCTTCCACAATTACACCACGAAACGGCGTGGCATACAGAATCGCTGCTAAGAATAAAATGAAAAACAACAAACGCATGAAACTAGAATTTAGTAAACTTGGACTAAGCATATTCCATAAAATAATCGGGAAGCAGGGAGTTTTCAAGGGATTTTTGCGAAAAAATATAGCGGCCATCACAGATAAAACCAAGTTCAGACCAATTTACTGAATTTAGCTTTTCGCACATTTCATTGACATCTGCGTTTTGTTTGTTTGGGAAAATTGCAAGCACCGAGCCATCATAATTTTTGCAGTTATTAACAAAGAATGGTTTTTTATTGCGGGTTCTAGAATTTACATAAATCCGCTCGCTATTAGAAATATAATGATTGCGCCCCCATAGCCACCAGTTATTTTCATCAAACGGTTTAACTCGTCTTTTTATCAATTCATCTTTGTGTGTTTCCAAATAGGCATTTTTCTCATTGAATATCATCTTTTTTAAGTGCCCTGTTTTACAAGTGCTTGAATACACAAATTCCATATTGGCATACTTTTCATTTTCAAAAATTTTATCCGCTCCGCTTACCGCGCCGACTTTTACAAAAAATACATCCTTAAAACTAAGAGGGTAATGTAGATCGGTAAATAAAAGCTGTCCGTTGCAAAAAATAAATTCTTTGCTTATATTTGTTTTGCGGGAAAAATTTCCTTTCTCAAAACGCCATATTAAACAATTTGGAGAAAAGTCGTTGAAAACTTTTTTATCGCCCAAGTCTATAATATCCGTTATTGTTCCATTTTTGTAAATGAATTCATTCAACTTCATGCCACTTGTGGCTTTTAAAAAATCTCTTGGAGTAATAAAAATCAGCTCGCCCTTGTTATTCAAATGGTTAATACACTTTTCTATAAAAAACAAATACAAATTTGTTCTTTGGTCAAATAAATTGCTTTTTAATTTTTCTTTTGTTTTTGGCAAAATATCTTGATAACGAACATAAGGCGGATTTCCGATAATTGTATCAAATTTATTCTTAATAGAATAATCAAAAAAATCCATATTTACGGAATGGTTATCGCAATGCTTTGAGTCCAATTCAATACCAATGCAGTTAGGAATACTTTTCACAAAAGCCCCATCGCCGCTCGATGGCTCAAGTGCCGAACCAAAGTTTTTTCGCAATTGCAGCATTTCCGTAACTATAAATTGCGGAGTAAAAACCTGCCCTAATCGCTCTACATTATGCATATTGTGGAAATAATGTAGAAATATCTTCCATGTTTAATGTTCTTCCTGGGTTCAATATGATTTTGGAGGAATGCGAGACGACCTTGGATATCTGGCTCCGGTTGTTTAACAATCTTCATAAGTTGGATGAGATTCCGGCTAGATTTAGGCTGGAGCTGCCATAACTTTTTCGTAGAATTCACCTTGTTTTTTAAAACAGGCATCCCAAGAAAATCGCTCGGAATATGCCCTGGCCTTTGCGCCTAGGGTTTGCATTTGATTTCTGTTTTGAGCAATATCGCAAACTGCATCCGCAAGAGCCTGCGAGGTCATTTTTGGCAAAATAATTCCGCCACCGGACTCACGGATGTGCTCCGCTGCTGCACCTGCATTTGCTGCCATTAAGCATTGCCCACTGGCCATGCCCTCTAAAATGGAGAGACCAAAAGTTTCCCAACTGCTAAGAGCAAAGCCTATTTCGCAACTGGCATTCCATTTTGCCATATCTTCTGTATTTTTAACAAAACCTATGTATTTCACATGCTTGTACTTTTTTTTCGCTTCCATCACAAGGCGAATTCTATTGCCGGTTCCTGCAAAAATAAGCGCTGGCTCCAAGCCCAGCTTTTCGCAAATAATAGGATAAGCTTCCAGCAAAAGCGAAAGTCCTTTCTCTTCGCAAGAACGGTGCGGAAAAAACATGGTTAACCTATCCGGCTCGCCTGCTTTTAATTTTGCTATTAAATTTTCATCTTTTTTTTGCGGACTGAAACGCTCAATATCAACTCCAAGCGGCAGCCAGTACAGGTTTGATAAACCGCGAACATTCATTCTTTCCATTACTTCTTTGCAAGAAACCTGAATACCTTCGTAATTTTTAAATTGATGCCTTGCATAACTCCAAGCTATGTCTTCCAGCCTTTTTCCTAAAAAAGAATTTATTTTTTCAAAAACGCGGCGAATGTATGTAACCGGAAAATCTGCGTGCCAAAAACCTGTTAAAATCGGCTTTTTTTTCAACCCCCTGCATGCTTTGCGAACCGCTGCCGGAAGGACATATGGCGAACCGACTTCTATAATGTCTGCCTGATATTTTTTAATATAGAACCTGATTTGCTTTGCGTTGTGGATAAAACGGTATTTCCACCACTTGCCGGGAACTTTAAAAGCCTTAACATGTTCTATTGTTAAAGTGGGAGAAATTTCTTCTGTTCTGTTGTGGTCATCTTGCATTAAAAAAACTAGTTTGAAATCGCTTTGTTTTTTTTGATAGTATTCCATTTTTTGCAAATGATAACAGCGCACGCCACCTCCACTGGGTGACCAAAAATTATTTATATCCAAAACGACCTTCATGTATCAGGTGTTTTATTTTTTCTTCGATTTTTCGGTTTTAACTTTTTTCTGCAGAGCCGCCTTTGCCAGCTCGTCGGCTTTTTCGTTCCATTCATCTCCGCTGTGTGCGGCAATTTTTTCAAAAGAAGCCCACACTTTTAAGTCGGCTATTCTATTCACATATATCTGCGAAACTGCGCTGCTGGTTTTCCACTCTTCCGTAGCCCAACTTTCAACCCCTTGATAGTCGTAGCAAATTGTTCCTTTACGTTTCTTTTTAGCCAAATATTCCATGGCTTTCCAAGCGGCATGAAGTTCGCCGTCTATGTTCCTGCTTGCGGCAGGGTGCGGAGTTGTTCCGAAATCCTTGGCTATTTCAACCCCATTTTCCACAGCAATCCACGACCATCCTGCATAATCGCTTATAGGCATAAAAGAGCCATCTATATAGACACGCAACCCTTTTTTCACAACTTTTTTTCCGCTAATCCAAGCCTTTGCATCTTCCATTTTCGCAAAAGACTTGTATTTAACGCCCGCTTTTCCCATGACGAGTTTTTCGCAATCCGGCCAGTTATCACCTATCCAGTGCGTTTCGTCTGAGAACTTTGCTACATAAATTTTTGGCATAATGTTATAATGTAGAAAACTTAAATCATCTCGCTAAAGTTAAAATTTCCACACCATGGCGGGTTATGGCTACGGTATGCTCCCACTGAGCAGAAAGTTTGCCGTCTACGGTTACAGCTGTCCAGCCGTCGGAGAGGGTTCTCACTTTCCATGTGCCTTCGTTTATCATAGGTTCAATGGTAAAAACCATGCCTTGCTGAATTTTTGGACCGGGTAAAAGTTGGCGGTAGTGCAGTACCGTAGGATCTTCGTGAAAGGCTCTGCCAATTCCATGCCCGCAATAGTCGCGCACAACGCTAAAGCCATGTTCTTCGCATATCCCGCTGATCATCGCTCCAATATCGCTAAAACGGGCATTTGGCAAATCGCAAACCTTTATGCCCTCAAAAAGGCATTCTTTTGAGGTAGCAACTAATTCCTCTGCGTTTGATTTTGGCTTGCCCACAAAAAATGTTTCGCTTGTATCTGCAAAATAACCACTTAAAATTGAAGTCACATCTATATTTATAATATCGCTATCTTTCAAAACGTAAGTCCCTGGAATTCCGTGAGTTACAACATCATTTACGCTTGTACAAACGCTTTTTGGAAATTTTTTATATCCTAAACAGGCGGGAATTGCACCGTTTTTCAATGTAAATTCGCGCACAAAATCATCAATCTCCTGAGTTGTCACACCCGGTTTGCACATTTCTCCGGCTCTCGCCAAAGTCTCCGCCGCAAGCGCTCCGCAATCCCTAATGCGTTCTATTTCCTTAGGAGTTTTTAAAAGAATTTTAGACACCCTCCGTCACTCCCCTCTGTTTCTTGCTGCGATGTTTTTGTAGCGGTTGTGCTCGGCGTAGGTTTTGCTGAAAAAGTGTTCTCTGGAGCCATCATCTTTTGCTACAAAATAAAGCTCATCTGTTTTCATTGGGAATAAAGTCGCTTCTATGGCGGCTTGACCGGGGTTTGCTATGGGACCAGGCATTAGACCTGCAAATTTGCGGGTGTTGTAGGGATTATCGCTGTTAAGCTGGCTCCTGTAAATGGGGCCGGTCATGTTGCGGAAAATAAAGCGCACGGTTGGATCTGCGCCGAGCGGCATCCCTATTCTATAGCGACTTATAAACACGCCCGCTATACGAGTGCGCTCGTGAGGCACAGCGGCTTCTTTTTCCACAACGCTTGCCATTGTCAAAATTCTGTGCCAGTCGCCCAATTCATTCCAAACAGGGCTATTTTTTGCTTGCATCTCATCTCTAAGCTTTAAATTTGCACGCACCAAAAACCTCACTGCGTCTTGCTCATCTGTGCCGTAAGGAAAATCATAGGTGTTAGGGAGCAGGTAACCTTCCAAGTCCTTTGCTTTCACGCCAAGAGACTCGGTAAAAGCTCGGCTATACATAAGGCTGTCCAGCTTCACGCTATCCAGCTCAAGCGCAGAATTCGCCAAAATTCCGGCAGTTTCCCATGCTGCTTTGCCCTCAGGAATTGTGACCCTTATGGTTGCCGTTCTTCCGGAGCTGAGCAACGCCACAATCTGCTCTATGCTTTGCCCCGTAGGAATATTGTACCAACCCGTTTTGAAATTCACTTTGCCGGAGTTAAACCTGCACCACCATTTAAACGAGCGCGTGCTTTTTATAACCCCATTTTTTTGCAAAAGCTTCCCCACCTGCATTGCCCCATAACCTTTGGGAATTTCCAAAAGTATTGGTTCTTTCAATGGCGAGGGTTGTTGCCACTGCTTGTAAACATAATAAGCCGTACCGGACAGCAAGCCAAAGAAGCAAAAAAGCAAAAGAACAAAGATACTTTTAAGAATTTTCATTAAGGTTAATGTAGAAATTTTCAGAGCGCGAGACTAGCGTTTAGCATTCTTCTTCGTCATTGTAATGGCTTAAGAACTCCTCTGGAAAACCATTGTTTTTGAGGCAGTTTTTAAATTTTTCGCCAAGAAAACCGTAGTAATAATGCCCCCGGCACCAAGAATTCAAATTATTATTTTTAGCTTCCTCTTGCAGAAATTTTGCATTAGCTTTTTGACATGCGCTCACACGTTCGGAATAAGAGTGTTCATTTGACCAAACAAGACAAGTCTTGCCATTGTAGGTTGCTTTTTGATCCAAACCGTAAGGGCTAGGATTGCTAAGAGTTACCGTTATTTTTTGCGAGCCTTTTGAATACTCGGCGGTAAAGCAACCAACAGCTTTTATTGTCCAGCCTTTGTATTCTTCATCAATAATCCCAAATCTTCCTTCACCAGTCAAGCAATAATCGCTTGTTAAATCGCTATCAAGAGTGAGAGTGTTTGGTGTAAATACGGCTTTTATAACTGCATAATTGTCACTGCACTCGGTATAATATTCATCTTCATATTCATAGTACACTTCTTTGCAATGGGCATCTTTATCTATGTTTCTTGTCCAAGTGCCTGTGAGACCATTTTGATTTCCGTTGAAATTGTATTCAATTTCATTCCATTCATTCCACCTAACGGTCAAAATATTGTTGCTTATTGAATATTCAGCTTGCCTTTCATAAGCTTCATTCGCTCTCAATCCACTTTCCCAACATTCGTAAAATTCTTCGTTCTCTATGTATGTGAAGGAATTTTCAGTTATGTCTTTTAGGCTATAAGTTTGGACATAAACCATTTCTTCTGTTGCAGAAGGAATTAAATCGTTGTCATCACTGTTATTGTTGGAACAGGAAAGGGCAAGTGCCAAGGCAAGCAACATAATTGTCGCTAAAATGACTTTTCTCATAGTTTTACCTCCATTTTCGAGAGTGTTAATATAGTAAAAACTTGTAATGTGAGACTTGTTAAACTCACTTGGGTATGGGGTATGGGGTATGGGGCAGGGCCAGGGCAAACGCATCTTATTTTTCTATAATAGAGGTTGATTTTTACCATAGGCAGATTAATTTTCCATGAAAAGCCCCATTTCATTTTTTTCAGATTTGCGCGACCCCCGCGTAGAGCGCATCAAGGCTCATTTGCTTGAAGACATTCTTTTTATCACTATAGCCGCCGTCATCTGCGGTGCAGAGACATAGGATGACATAGAGCTCTTCGGCAAATCCAAGGAATAAACCTTGACTACAAGCTCAAGAAAGAAAGCTTCAGACTGAAGCTCAAAAGAATCTGATAACTTCATTTCCTTGTAATCTGGGAATTCATCCTTGCTGTTGTATAAAACCAAAAACTCAGGGGTAGGAATTTTAATCAAGCTTCTCCTGTATAAATCTTTGCTTTTGGTGATCTTTTCGTATTCCCTCGTCTGAATCAGAATTGGCCAGGATTACCAAAATTTACAGAATATTCGCAGCGTAACTCAACAAATTCTGAGAATTCTAAAAATTCTGGTCAATTCTGATTCAGACAATTGCGCTGTAAAGTTCCAAAACCTTTTTCTCATTGCCGAATAGCAATGTAAAAACACTGGATTTATGCTCTCGATTTGCGAGTGGCTCTTCTCTTTCAACCATAATTTTCTATATTACCAATCATGGCAAAAAAAGTTCAAGATGCGTTAAAAGATTTAGTTTCGCTTTGCAAAAGGCGTGGCATTATTTACCCAGGCTCGGAAATATATGACGGACTCGCAAATACATGGGATTATGGACCTTATGGAGCAGAGTTAAAAAAGAACATTAAAGACTTGTGGTGGAAAAAATTCGTTGCAAGCCGCGAAGATGTTGTGGGGTTGGATTCCTCAATTTTGCTGAACCCGCGCGTTTGGGAAGCAAGTGGCCACGTTGGGAGCTTTAGCGACCCGCTGGTGGATTGCAAAGTGTGCAAAGAACGCTCAAGAGCAGACCATTTGCTGGAAAGCAAACTGGGGGCAGGAGTCGCAGCCGGCAAAAATTTTGCGGAAATTACCGAAATGATGAAAGAAAACGCCATCCAGTGCCCAAAATGCGGCAGCAAAGACTGGACGGAACCCCGCTCCTTTAATTTGATGTTTAAAACAGAAATGGGAGTTATTGAAGGCGCTGGGAACCAAGTGTATTTACGCCCAGAAACCGCTCAGGGAATTTTTATAAACTTTAAAAATGTAGTTGATAGCAGCAGGCAAAAAATCCCATTCGGCATCGGGCAAATAGGAAAAAGTTTTAGAAACGAAATTACGCCGGGAAACTTTATCTTTCGCACAAGGGAATTTGAACAGGCAGAAATGCAGTTCTTTTGCAAACCGGGCTCCGAACATGAATGGTATGAATATTGGGTAGATTTTAGCCTGGAATGGCTAATGGAAATAGGAATACGCAAGGAAAAATTGAGAGTAAGAGAGCACTTACAAAAAGAACTCTCGCACTATTCAAATGGAACAAGCGATATTGAATATGAGTTCCCATTTGGCTGGGGCGAGCTGTGGGGCATAGCAAGCAGAACAAATTATGATTTGACCCAGCACATTGAATATTCAAAAGTTGATCTGCGTTACCATGATAAAATTGCAAACGAAAAATACGTTCCCTTTGTGATTGAACCTTCGCTTGGCATTGACAGGCTTTTGTTGGTTTTGCTAAGCGATGCCTACGACGTGGAAAAAACCGAAACCGGAGAAGACCGCACAGTGCTCCGTTTCCATCCGAGCATTGCGCCGGTCAAGGCCGCAATATTGCCGCTCTCAAAAGATGAAGAACTAATGACCGTTGCAAAGGATCTTTACAAAAAACTCATCAAAAAATTCCCTGTGGAATATGATGAAACTCAAAGCATAGGCAAACGCTACCGCCGTCAAGACGAAATTGGCACCCCTTATTGCATAACAATAGATTTTGGCACAATAGGCAAAGACGGCGAAGATAAAAAAGGTTTGGTGACCATCCGTGAACGCGATTCAATGAAACAAGAAGTTATAAGGCTGGAAGATGTGGAAAAACGATTGACTGCAATTTGATTATGCCAATGCAGATGAACATATCGCAGGGAATGCGGTTAGACCAAAAACTATCCGCACAGACCATACTTACATCAGAAATTTTACAAATGAATTCCCTTGAATTGGAAGCTGCCATTCAACAGGAACTTGAAATAAATCCTCTTTTGGAAATTGACGATAGCATTGAAAGTGAAAGCGATTGGGCTGAGTTTGGGGAAGCAGATTCAAATTCAGACTCGGATATAGGCCTTTTGGACGATCCCAACCAAAAAACAGATATTGATTGGGATGATTATTTTAAGGAAGGGTTCAAAGATTCCGAACCTGAGGATTTTAGCCGTAGAGACCCGGACGAAGATGATTGGGAGCGCCCGCAGAGTTATGATTTGGATGTTCAGCAATATTTGCTAAATCAATTAAAAAATCGGAATTTGCCGGAAAAAATTTTTGAATGCCTTATGTACTTAGTGGGCTGTGTTGGTGATAACGGATTTTTGCGCGATGAAAGCCAAAAAGAAATTGAAGAAGAAAACCACAATGAAAATCCTTTAATCAAAGCCATAGATCAGGTTTTGCGAAATGAAGGATCCTTGGCAAAAGCTCCTAAGGAAGTCAAAGAAGCTTTTGAAATTTTGCGCAGTTTGGAGCCGCCCGGAATAGGCGCTTTTGATTTGCGTGATTGTTTTATTATTCAGGCAAAAAGAATACCGGATTTTTCAAAAGTCGCTTTTAATATTTTAGAAAATCACTACGATTTGCTTTTAGAGCTGCGTTATATGCAAATTTCAAAAACTTTGAGCATCTCCGTGCAAGAGGTCAACAATGCCGTAAAAGAACTTGCAAGGTTAAATCCTCATCCTTTAACGCAAATTCCGGCATCTAAGCTTTCTTTTGTAACTCCGGATTTTATTGTAGAGAGAGAACCCGATGGTTCATTTAGCGTAATGCTCAGAGACGGCACAAAATCACGGTTAAAAATAAATGACACTTACAGAGATTTGCTAAAAACCACAAGCGTAAGCGGTGCGGAAAAATCTTGGATAAGAAACAAATTAAATTCTGCAAATATTTTTATGCGAAGCGTAGCGAGCCGCAAAGAGTCCATGCTTTTGGTAATGAATGCCATAGTGCGCCGTCAATACGATTTTTTTGCCCGTGGTCCTCAGCACTTGAGGCCCATGATTCTGCAAGACATTGCAGACGAGGTAAATCGGAATGTCAGCACTGTGAATAGAGTCACAAACGGAAAATATGTTCAAACCACTTATGGCATTTTTGAGTTAAAAAATTTCTTCTCCGCAGGTGTTGCCCAAGACGATGGCACTGAAGTGAGCAATGTAAAGATAAAGAACAGCATCAAAGAATTGATAAACAACGAAGACAAGAGCAGCCCTCTTTCCGATTTGGAAATCTCCGAACTTTTGGAAAAGCGCGGCTTAAAAGTAGCCCGCCGAACCGTAAACAAGTACCGCGAAGCCATGGGAATTCTACCGGTAAAAGTGAGAAGGGGCAGATTGGAGATGTGAGTGTCCTGTTCATAATTGTATCTCCTTTTTTGTAGGGGAAAAAATTCCCCCTCGCCGCTACTCCGTGCGCGGCTACCCCCAATGCGGGGCTGGTTCGCGTGGCCGCTCCCTAACGCCCCGCAACGCCCCGATTTGAGCGAAGTGTAAAGAGATGCCATGGTGGGTAAATTTAAACGAATATGCTTTCACAGGACCTAGTACCTTACCAAGAGACACATGGCTTACAAATGTTCAAATCACAACAGTACCTTGGCAACGTGAATTTGCTACAGCATATAACGAGGCATGGAATAGCGCAAAGACCGAAAATAACAAAAGCGTTCCAAAACATCTTGAAGGCGGAACTGCGATTGATACATACGCTTGATGTATTAAACTACACCAAGCGAGTAATTTCCGACATTTGACAATTTAGGGCGTGTAAGTACAGACAATATTTCCACTTCCTGGTTTTACTGTAATTCCACATGGGTTGCCTAAGTTAGAAGATACCCTTAAATATACATTTTTTTCATGCGAGAAGTAACATTCTTTAGAAAAACATATATTTTACGCCAGTTGGTTCAATAAATTATATGTATTGTATCCTGTGTATTTTTGATATGGATTGACTGAATTAGATTTTCCTTTTTCTGGAATTTTCCCATGTTCTGCTTCATATTCTTTCATGGTGTTCTGGTAAATATCATAAAATTTCGAACATCTAGATAATTCGTCTTTCGTAAGTAATCCGCTACCCCATGCTCCGTTGGCAAATCTCAATAATTCTTGATTGGGATTTCCATAAATAGCATAATCGTTTCCTCTGTAGTTTTCATAAGCCGCTTTACGGTCCGGCGATGCAACGGATACGAATTTCCATAACAACTTTTTTTCTTCAAGTCTAAATGCCTCTGTTGCTTTTCCAATATCTTCCATAGCCATTCCTTTTTCAGCAGTCTTTAAAGCCAATGCCCTAATAGCTTCCTCAAACTCCTCTTCCGACATTGCAACATCTTTACTTGGAATCATATTCCAATCAGGTTTAGGCAATTTGTATTTGATACCCTGCGTATTAGTAGGCATTAAAACACTAATTAGGCTGTTTTTATTCTTATTGGATTTATCATTCTTTTTTGAAAGTCCATCCATTAAGAGCATGGTTGTAAGGTCTTGGGAATTCGCAGTTATTCTCATATGTAAAATGCACGCAAAAATCGTGCCAGAATAATAACTAAACTTTTTCCCATAACATGCCGATATATACAAAGGAGTATTTTATGAATATCAATGAAATTACAAGAATGCAAACAGGCTTGAAGCAAATAAGCCAAGATAAGGGTGTTTTACATATAATTTTTTATAGGAACAACAGGTCCGCCAATTGTAGTATACGGAACGTAGTGAAAACTACTCATAATGCCCCCACATAGCCAAAATCTTAATTATTTTTTCTTGTTCCAAAACCTCATATACAAGACGATGCTGAACATTTAATCTTCGAGAATAAGCACCGTTCAAATCTCCCTGCAACTTTTCATAAGGTGGCGGCTTTTTGTACGGATTTTCCTTAATTAATGCTATGTACTCTTTTGCTTTCTCATACAAATATGATTTTTTTATTTTTTCAGAATCTTTCGCCGCTTGATTTGTATATAATATTTTGTAGCTCAAAAATTTACCTCTTCTTCCGACAAGCATTCACTAAGAGGCGTATTTAATCCCTCAATAATTTTTTCTTTCATTTTAGGTATGGAGGCTATATGCAGAGTTTCCATAATATTTTGGTATTCTTCTTCGGACATAATTACGGCATTGCCCTTTTCTGTCCAAATATTTATAGCATAGCCATACATAGCGGCATTTTCAAATACCTCTACAAAACTTCCTTTATACGCAGGCGCACTTATAGTTGTCATGGTAACAAATATAGAAATTTTTACAGCCTCCATAACTTCAACCCCACTTAAAAAACATCCCGCAAATATTTTTTACATGCGTAAGTGCCTGGGATACGCAGAGATACGAAAGGCCGCAAAAGCGACAGCTAAACAATGGCGTAATTTTTGCATGTATAGATTTAAACAAACAAAACGAGGTTCTTATGGACAGAATAAGCGGTTATAGCGTTGCAAGCAATTACAGCAGTTACAATGCAGGAAAAACATCGCAAACTAGCAATAAATCTTTTACGATTCCTACAGAAGCCCCTATGATTGGTCCGCTTACTTTTCAGAGAAAAGACAGCAGTTATAACCCATTCAAAGATATAGCCGAAACAGGCAATGTTAATTTTCCAGAGTGGATGCAAACAAAAACCACGCCTGCAAGGAGCGATGAAGAAATTCTAAAAGACATAGAGGAACTCGCAAAAGAACATGCAAGAATAGGCGTATCTAAATCTAAACTTGAAGATGACGAAAGATTTTTAAAGTTAATGTATGAATATATATCATCTGTTTCACCCGATAGAGAAGGCATTTTAAAAAGTTCGGTAATGGAAATAAATGAAAGATTAGAGAACGAATTTCCCGGAGCAGTAAACTCGCAATATTATAGCATGAGTGACATATATCGGCAAGTTGACTCGCAAAGAACGAAAGAAGATGAAGATAAAAAAGAACCAATAGATTATTTAATTGAAATGCTTAAAAATAAAGAAAAAGCGAAAGGCAGTAGTGGCGGAACAATAAGCAGCATAACAAAGAATGGTGATTATTATACAATTGATGTTGACTACGGCGGAGGAAAGAAGTCAACTTTAAATTACACTAACAGTGGTGAATTTGTAAGTATGCAAATGCAAGGTAATAATTACTTTGTTGG
The DNA here is from genome assembly GCA_031286305.1 of Candidatus Fibrimonadaceae bacterium. Classification (GTDB taxonomy): domain Bacteria; phylum Fibrobacterota; class Fibrobacteria; order Fibrobacterales; family Fibrobacteraceae; genus Fibrimonas. The sequence continues at coordinate 12,458 of JAITUM010000247.1, forward strand.
GGGAATTGACAGTTCCAGTGGCACAGTTACAGCCGCACAATTTTTCGATGATAGCGGCTACCGAATAATGGACTACAATCCTAACGGCGGCTTGTATCAAAAATACACAGAAGAAGAAAGTAAGCGAATGCAAGATGTGTTTGGTACATACAATGCTGTATATTATGTTGCTACAGGAGATAACAAAGGTTATGAAGCATTTAACAAGGAAGCATACAATAGCACTTACGAAAGGTTAATGAGCGAAAAGGCTAATAGCGTTGCGTAGAAAAAGGCACTCCGTTCCCGCCGCTTGCTACCATCATATAGGGGAAAAAATTCCCCCTCGCCGCTACTCCGTGCGCGGCTACCCCCAATGCGGGGCTGGTTCGGCTACGCTCACCAAACGCCCCGCAACGCCCCGATTTGAGCGAAGTGTAAAAGGGTTGCCATGGTGGGTGTGATTGCCTCTCTGATTCTATTAAAGCCTAGGGGTGAAGCTTTCTATATTGATTATTAACTTTTTTTTATAGGAGATTCCATCATGAAAAGAACACTTTTAGTTCTCGCTTCACTTATGGCAATAGCATTATTGTCGTGTTCCGATAATTCAAATTCTTTAACAGAGGATTTGAATTTACCACAGTCACAAGCTCTGCCAAATGGACTATCGGCAGGAGAATTAACTCCTATTAAAGGAAATAATTCTTTTCTAGCAAAGAAAGCTGAAGCAGCAAGCTCTGCGGAGGAATACAGTACATACAATGTCAGTTGTGGCTCAATGTCTGTATCAGGCGTTTCGCATAATAATTGGGCTCAGTCAAGCAAGGCAACTTGTAATTTTACTGGTCTTCCAACAGGCTCAATTAATTTAGCTTATGAAATATTTTTCGGTTCATACTACAATGTTAATGGTACTTTTAGTATATATAATCTTATAATTGAATGCGGTAATAATAGCGGTTATTATGATGGTTATATTTATAACTGGTATGGTGATTTATATTCAGTAGGTACATACGCATTTCAAGGCGATCCAGCTAAAGTTACATGTCAAGTATCATTCTATGGAAAATGCAATGGAACTGGTCTTGGAGGAACTCCTTGCAGTTTCGGAATTAACGGTGTAAACATGACTAGTTACTATCTGTAATTGAAATATGGTACGCTCATATTTAATAAAGTATGGGCTTTTTTTAATTAGGCACGATTTTTGCGTATATAACCTTAGAACAACCGAAAGTGAGGTTTTTATGGAAGTCAGTTACGGCATGGTAAACGATGTTTATGGTTATGGAACTCAAAACGCATCACAGAATAGCAAAAGCGCATTTACAATTCCTAACATAGACGAAGATATAGCTGGAACAGCTAGTGCTAGTGCACAAAAAAATAATGTTAGTGTCAAAGTAGATATGATGGGTCCTAATTGGTATGAAAAGGCTTTCTACGACCCATTCAAAACAAGCAACGTTACATTGCCTGAATGGATGCAAACCAAAACCGAACCTAAAAGAAGCGATGCTGAGATTTTGAAAGAAATGGAAGAGTTGGCAAAATTACATGCAAAAACAGGGCAATTCCAATATAGCGACGAAAAATTTAAAGAGTTAATGGATGAATATATGTCTTCTGTTTCACCAGATAGAGCTGGCATTTTGGAAAAAAGTGTAAATGAAATAAACGAAAGAATAGTAATGGAGATGTTTGGAATGGCAGGAACAAAAGAAGATCCAGCAGAAGAAGCAAAAAAGAAAAGTGAAGAACTGATAGATTATTTAATGACAGCAATGGATGCTAAAAAAGGAAATGGAAAAGATAAAGGAAAAAATGATACTGACATAATAAGCAGTCTTATAGCAGCACGAGGAAATATAGCATCTAGCAGTGACGGATATTATACCGCAGTAGATATTGATCGTGGAGACGGAAAGGTAACAACATTAGTATATGACAATCAAGGTAATAAAATGCCGTGGTTTACGATGAAAGGCGATATGTATGATAGAGTTTCAGTACAAAACGGGAAAGTGTCAAGTGCATTTTTTAATGACAGCGATGACCAAATAGTAATGATATATAGCAATGGAAATGATAATAAAGATGGGATTAGGCAAATAACTACAAAAGCAGAACATGCTCGTCGCAAAGAACTTCAAGCCGTGTATAATGCTGTATATGATTTTTCTGTAGGAAGGTATAACTCACATGAACAGCCCAATATAAATGGTGCTATGCTAACCAATGTCAATGGCATTGAAAATACTAACGCTTTAACAAAAGAAATATATGATAGCACTTACGAAAGGTTAATGAGCGAAAAGGCTAATAGCGTTGCGTAGAAAAAGGCACGCCGTTTCCCTTCGGGAAAGCTTACTCCCATTACGCTGACCCGTGAGGGCAGCCCCATTTGGATGCGCAAACAAAAGCCGGATACACACATAATTTATTACTACTGCAGTTTTGTTCAAATCTCCCTGCAACTTTTCATAAGGTGGCGGCTTTTATGATTTTTTTATTTTTTCAGAATTTTTCGCCGCTTGATTTGTATGTAATATTTTGTAGCATTATAACCGATGATGTTGGCAAAAGCTCCTAAGGAGGTCAAAGAGGCTTTTGAAATTTTGCGCAGTTAGCACACCGCTCTCCATGTTCCAAGCGAGCTAATCAGCGTTTTCTATATTTAGTTGAATAAAACAGGAGTCCTTATGTCCATTTTGGAAACTTTACCGAAGCCGCAGGCAAAGAATTGCTTGCTTGACTACGCTGCAATTTTGCAACTTTTGCCGCACCGCTATCCCTTTTTGCTCATAGACAGGGTTATAAGTTTTGAGCCGGATGCCGAAAGAGCTAAAATCACTTGCATAAAAAATGTGTCTTTTAACGAACCGTATTTTTCAGGGCATTTTCCAAACGACCCTGTTATGCCGGGTGTTTTGCAAGTGGAAGCTATGGCACAGGCAGGTTGCATTTTGGCATACCTAAAATTTGAAGAAGAGTCCAAGGGTAAAAGACCGGCCTTTATGGGTGTTGATGCCTGCAGGTTCCGCCGTGCTGTTCGCCCCGGAGACACTTTGAGAATAGAAGCCGAACTCGAAGAATTCCGCCGCGGCATAATCACCTTTGACGCAAAAATCTTTGTTGGCGAAGACCGTGTTGCAGAAGCAAAGCTAAAAGCGACAATGGTGTAAACAATGCGTATTTTAGTCACCGGTGGAGCCGGATTTTTGGGTTCGCATTTGTGCGACAGGCTTGTTGAACAGAAGCACGATGTTATTTGTCTGGACAATTATTTTACAGGCAGCAAAAGAAACGTTGAGCATTTAATTGGCAACCCTCGTTTTGAACTCATTCGCCATGATGTTACGGAACCCATATTGCTTGAAGTGGATAGGATTTACAATTTGGCTTGCCCCGCTTCGCCGGTGCATTATCAATACAATCCTGTAAAAACAATCAAAACCAGCATATTGGGCGCGGTGAATATGCTTGGTCTTGCTAAAAGAGTTAAGGCAAGGATTTTGCAGGCAAGCACAAGCGAAGTTTACGGAGACCCAACCGTGCATCCGCAGCCGGAAGAGTATTGGGGCAATGTGAACCCCATTGGTATCCGCAGTTGCTACGACGAAGGCAAGCGAGTAGCCGAAACCTTGTTTATGGATTATCACCGCCAAAACAAAGTTGATATTCGCATTGTGCGAATCTTCAACACATATGGTCCAAGGATGCATCCAAATGACGGCAGAGTTGTGTCTAACTTTATAGTGCAGGCTCTGCAGGGCAAAGATATTACAGTTTATGGCGATGGTTCACAAACCCGTTCTTTCTGTTTTGTAAACGACTTGGTAGAAGCAATTTTGCGCACAATGGAGCAGCCTGAAATTGGCCCAATAAACATAGGCAACCCCGGTGAATTCACAATCTTGGAACTTGCGGAAAAAGTAATTCAGCTAACCGGCAGCAAAAGCAAAATAGTGATGGAGCCTCTCCCCAGTGACGATCCAAAACAGCGCCAACCTGATATTAGCAAAGCAAAAAAAGTTTTAAACTGGGAACCAAAAATAAATTTGGAAGAAGGGTTAAAAGAAACAATAGCGTATTTTTCTACCTTACCTCCATGAACCGTAAGCCCACCCCCCGCCCACCCGCCTCCAGAGACGCCATTGTCTCCCTTTTAAACGCAACCCTGCGCACCGCAGAAATCAGCGACCGCTCGGTTAATGGATTGCAAGTTGAAGGTGCGGAGAAAATAACAAAAATCGGGCTTGCAGTAGATGCGAGTTTGGCTACTTACAAAATAGCAAAAGAGAAAGGGTGCCAAATGATTATTGTTCACCATGGCATGATATGGGACGGCATAAAAAGCATCACCGGACCTATATACAAGCAAATTGAATTTTTGGTGAAAAATAATATAAACCTCTACGCCTCGCACTTGCCGCTCGATCTTCATCCTACGCTTGGCAACAACATATTGATAGCAAAAGCACTTGGGCTCAAAAATATACAGCCCTTTGGCGTTTATAAAAATGGAATGCATATAGGTTTTGAAGGTCGCCTGCCTAAGGCGGCGACTGTTAAGTCAATGTCGGAGCTGGTGAAGAAGAAATTCGGAGGTCCTGTGTCTGCTTTGCCTTTTGGTCCGCAGAAAATATGGCGAGTGGCTGTGATAGCGGGCGGTGGTTCGGCATCAATTCCCGAAGCCATTGAGAAAAAGATAGATTTGTATGTGACGGGAGAATCTGTTCACGAAAATCATCATGCCGCTTTGGAAGGTAACTTGAATGTAATTTATGGCGGGCACTATCACACCGAGAAACCTGGCGTGCAGGCACTCGGTGAATTTTTGAGCAAGAAGTTTGGTGTGAAAACAGAATTTTTAGACGTGCCGACTTTAGTGTAGTTCTGTCAGCACTTTATTCACGGTTTATCTCCGTATTTCAAACAGCGTTTCCTCTCTAATGCATAAAGAGCCGCATCCGCCGTTTGGGTTTTCTCTGCAGCCTGGAGGAGAAGCACACTCGTTTACGTAGCAGAAATGCGTTATTGGATTGTACTCTTTTCCATCGCACTTTTCTGTCAGCATTTCTTCTCTAACGCACACTGTTGGGCAATTCAAGTTTGGGTTTTCTCTGCAACTTGGGTGCATACCGCATTCATTTACATAGCAGAAATGTGTTTGTGGGTTATATTCTTTTCCGCCGCATTTTGGCAACATTGTGGTTCCACCGCAATTATTTGTTGGACTGCCTCCGCCCAAGCAGATTTGCATTGGTGTTCCATTTGCGTTCAATGCCGATGGATTTCCTTTGCAGTCTGTAAATTCCCTGCAAGTTGGGCAATTTGGTATTTGACCCTGACAAATTATGTATTTCCCATCATGGCAAACTTCTTTCATAGGATCGTACTCTTTCCCACCGCACTTTTCTGCTACCGTTTCTACTTTGTAGCATGCATCATTGCAAACTAGGTTTCCTTCGCAGCTTGGGTCTCTGCCACATTCGTTTAGGTAGCAGAAATGCGTTGCTGGGTTATACGTTGTCCAGTTGCACACAGAACTTCCATCTACAATAGAGGAACTGCTGCCTTCCACCGAATCAGAGCTTTGTGAAATGCCTTCCAAGCCAGAGCTTGATTTTTCGCCGTTTGAGTTTGAGCTCAGCAGATTATCTGTTTCGCCGCGTGGGTCGCAGGAAATTGTCTGAATCCCGATACCCCCAATTAGGAGGATTAATCCGATTTTTAGTATTTTTTTCATAACGTTTTCTCCGTGTTTGAATTTCTCATATCAAATATACAATTATAATTTGAGTTTTAGGTGTTTTTCCTAAAAAAATACCATTTTTGTCAAAAAAAAGTGATATTCAAGACACTCAAGGCACTTTTTTGTATTTTTCTCGCTATGAAATCCATAACCGCAAGCCAATTAAGCAAAGTTTTTCCCAATGGCAAAAGGGCACTGAACGCCATAAACCTATCCATTGATGAAGGTGAAATATTTGGTTTTTTAGGACCCAACGGATCTGGCAAAACCACGGCGGTTAAACTTTTAAACGGAATGCTGCAATTAACCGAGGGTTCGTGCAGTGTTTTTGGTATTGATCCGGCAAGCGCTCCCGAAAAAGTGCATGCGCTAGCTGGCGTGGTTACAGAACACGCTCAGATGTACAATAATTTAACGGGCTTTCAAAACCTGTTATTCTTTGGAGAAGTTTTTGGAATCAACATAGACGAAACAAAGCGACGTGCTTTGGAAATTTTGGAGCGTTTATCACTTTTAGATGCAAAAGATCAAAAACTCCTCGAATACTCCACAGGAATGCGTCAGCGATTATCGCTGGCACGGGCAATGCTTCATCAACCCAAGGTGCTGTTTCTAGATGAACCAACTTCCGGATTAGACCCGGAAAGTGCGCAAAGCGTAAACAACTTAATCAAAAGCCTTGCTCACGATAAAGGAACAACGGTTTTTCTTTGCACCCACCAACTGCGATATGCAGAAGAAATTTGCACAAAATACGGCCTGATTAACGAAGGCAACATGCTTGCCACAGGCTCATTTGACGAACTGCACGCGCTTGTCTCCTCCAAACTGATGGTCACGATTAACGCTGATAAATACGAGGTAGATTCACAAGAAGAAATTCCCGCGTTGGTAAAGCAAATTGTTGATAGCGGCGGTAAAGTGTATAATGTAGTGGCACGCAAATACTCCTTGGAAGAAATATATTTTGCGTTAAATTTTTAATTGCGTTTCTTCCTGAAAAAGCCGAGCGTAGCTATATGGATGCTTAAGGCAAGGATTAGAAAGAGCAAGAAGCACACAACCCAAAGAGGCAGAGTTACAAGGTAAATAGTAGAGCCAATGCTAAGCCACACAAAAAATATGGAAATCAATTTTTGCCTGACCGGAATGGGTTTATTGTTAAGATAGTTTGAAAGATATTTACCAAATACTTTGTTTTCAAGCAGAAATTTGTGCATTTTTGGCGAACTACGAGCAAATAAATATGCTGCCAACAACAAAAACGGGGTTGTGGGCACAAGGGGCATAACAATGCCTATGGAGCCGCAAATAACACAAAGAATGCCAAATGCAGCAAATATTTTTTTTTTCATACTTAATTAATCAAATCCTATAATCATGCGCACGCCGGCACCAATGGATTTATCATTGGTTATAATAGCGTTAGCGTTTGCCTCTATACGAAGCATAAAATTGCTCGTGCGTCCTATTAAATACCCAGCAGCACTTTCTATAAGCATGCCAACACCGTCTGTGTATTCATCACCGCAATACCAAGATTGAGAGCAATTAATTTCACGCTCCCTTTCGGTAGTCACAAAGCTTGCACCGCCGCCTATGTAAAAAGCACTATTTTTATCTGTGAAAGGATAGTAAGCACGAAGCCCAAAGTCAACTATATAATTATGTTCGGAAAATCTCCAATTATAAACAAGTTCTCCCATAAAAGTTCTGCCATCTATAAAATATCCAACACCAATACCAAATAAATCTTCAAAGTTGCTGAAATAAGAACCTCCAACAGAAACTGTCCAATATGTTGAAGTTTTCTTTTTCGTTAAACTCCTTGCATCCGCACTTGATACATCGTAAATAGTTTCAATAGCTGCAAATTTAGGGTCTTGCAAGGTGTTTCCGAGTTGGCTAAAAATAGGATGCAAGTCGTCTGGAGAATTTGCTTTATAAGCCTTTTTAAAAATATAACTGCTTGAGTTCAAATCCATAAGGCGAGCGCTTACCTGCACGGTTTCTCCAAGGCGCGTTAATGTTGTTTGCAACAAGTAAGTGCAGTTGCGGCTCTTAGCCCAATTCACCTGGCGGTTTAAATCATCTGTTGTTGCGATGGAATCTGCGAGGGGCGACATAAGCAGTTGCCGCGAATTCATTCGTGTTTGCATACTGCCTTGCAATACCCTAACAGAAGATATACCAAAGTCTTGGTTCATCCCAACAACTTCGAAATTTGGAGCGCATATAGCCTCCGCAGAAAACACCGGCATTGCAAAAGCAACACACGAAACCAAAACGAAAAATACTTTTTTCATAATTTCTCCTTGCGCTTAATCCCACACACTTTTTGTTTTTTCTTCTTCCACAGCGTCTGGCAAAGCATCCCACGCAGAAGAACCTTCACTACTGTCAAATTTTATTACTGTTCCAACAGCAGCATGACAAACCTTTATATAGCCAAATACGCTGGTTATAGAAGTATTTCTCAATTGAAAATCCATAATCGCATCTCCACCCATTTCCCTTGCTTGGTCCAAAACACCATTATACATTTTCTTAAAATCTGCCCAACAATTTTCAAATTCAGCTTTTCCCAAAACTTTATGAGGTGGAATAGCGGTTGATTTAGTTGATATTATAGCTTTGCTGTAAGAGCTTGAACATGAGGTTAAAAAAGAAAACGCAAAAATCAGCAAAATATACTTCATGGTGCACTCCTGAGTTTAGCTGGGGTTCCGGAAATAGTTAAGCAGGAACGATCAAGTATTAGCGGAAGAACACTAATTGAACGCTTGATTTCTACATCTAACAAAACATCGGCATTATGTTTTTCTAATATCTTAGCTAACAAGGTCTCTTCAACGGGAAAATTACCGGACAATATAAGGTAAAAAAAGTAGAACCCAATGCAATCCCTTTCTTCAACAGGACCGCTCACGGGAACATAATACCTGCTGATTTTACTTGTTTGGTCGGAAACAAGCGTGAAAGAGGCTGTACCCGAAGCTGGTGACCCTGAACTTGAGCATGCATTTAAAAGACAAAGGCAAAATGCCACAGCAGCAAGCTTAAAGAAATTGCTGAACATGAGGATAATATAGAAAAAAGTACTGCCAGGTAGCCTCCGGTGGAGGCTCTTTTCACAAAAACAGCGGCTTTTCCTGCGAAAACATCTCCATTTTCAACTCAATCACTAATCTTAATTACTATATTACCCGTGATGTCTTCTGAAAAAAATATTCTAATAGAATTTCCTGCCGATAGGGATTATATTCCCTTTATTCAGGTTTTTTTGAAGGATTTCTTAAAAGATTTTGAATTTGGTGAAGAATTTTCAAAGAAAGCAGCTACCGAATCTTTGCTGTGGTTAAATGCTGTTATTCCAAACGAAAAATTTCTGCATGCCTTGCCAATTGTATCTTTTAACTGCAAATATTCCGAAAAAGGCATTGAAGTGGAAATACAAACAACAGATGAAAAAACGTTTACAGCATCTTTAGATCGGCAACTAACGGAGAAAACAGCATGACTCTTTCCGATGAAGCCGATTTTTTGCTAAAAGGTTTAACCGTTCTTTCTTCGGAGCCCGGGCTTGCAGTTATAAGCGTTGCAAGCCCCTTGGACATTCCTGCCATTGTTCCTTTTAAAACCGCAGTTGACAGATGCATAGAGAAAGGCAATCTATTTGTAGTAGTGAATTTGGAGAACGTAAACTTTATGGACTCTCCATTCGTAGGTACTTTGATGGGGTGTCGCAAAACCTTGCAGCAAAAGGGCGGGGACTTGGCAATATGTGCTGCGTCCCAGTTTTTGCAAGATCGTTTGTCTATAATGGGCCTAGACAGAGTGTTTCATTTTTATGCCTCTCCGCAGTCAGCCATATCAGATTTTCACTTTCTTGGTTCAAAAGAGCAGTTTTTGCTTGTTCTCCCTTTGCAGAGAAGTTGTGTTACGCTTTTGAGAAGGTTCATTTGCTCCGTACTCACAAAAAAGGGCTTCAAGCCCAAGCTCATTTTCCACTTGGAGACAATAGTTGACGAGTTAGCAAACAATGCTATTGACTATTCGGATTTAGGCGGCAAAACTTTTTCTGCCAACTTGACCATAAGCCGAAAAAAAATTGTTTTAATTATCAAAAATTCACGTGGCAAAATGGATAAGGCTGCCATAAATATACTTTTTGATAAATACAAAAATCCCGTAATAAATGCAGAATCCGTAAGAGGCAGAGGAATACCTTTGGTTAAAATGCTTTCGAATTCGGTAAATTTAGACGTAAGTCAAACGGAAGTGATTGTACAAGTAACCAAAATCGTTGAGGTATAGCTATGCTAGACGAAACACTACAAATGACATCTTCACCCATAGCTGAACAGCCCGGCTGTTTCTTGCTTACGCTGGAAGGTGATCTGGACAGCTCTAATGCACAGGAAGTGACAAAGTTCGTGCAAAATTTATCTGAAAAGGAAGGTCTAATGCACTTGGTTGCAGACTTTTCAAACCTTCGCTACATAAACAGCACCGGATTGGGCACAATATTGAGAATATCAAAGATGCTCGTTGGAAAAAAAGGCACTTTCAAAATAGCCAATCCAAATGACAATGTTTATGAAATTATTGAAATTGTAGGCGCAAATAAGCTGCTGGAAGTTTACCCGACCAAGGAAGCAGCTTTGAGTGCATTAGAAGCTTGTCCAATTAGAGAAGACGATTTGTCACCAGAAGATTAAACGGAGTGTTTATGCGCAATATTTTCATAGTTCCCGCTGTTTGCCTAGTTTTACTTGGTTGCAGTTCCACACCTCAAGACAAGGCTATTGCAAAAATAGGCAATACCTCGCTGTTCGTATCTGACGCAGAGTTTTTGGCTTCCATAAGACCCGAAACTTCCCGCGATAAAAAAAATATAAGTTCAGAGCTGCAGCAAACAGCAAACACAAGGCGAATGGCAGAAACCGCCCGCGTTTTGTTTGCCGGCGAGCAAACTTCCATCCAGCAAAATTTGGCTGAGAGCGAAGACGCAAGGCTTGCTCAAATTTATTCCTATTTCTATTTGCACGCAAACATGGGTCGCACAAACAAAGCATTGCTGGACTATTACGAAAAAAACAAAGCGCGATATACGGATTCCGTTTTGCTTTCTTCTCCGTTCATAAATTTGCGCGAAAAAATAGCAGCCGATTTGTTTTTAGAAGAAAACCCGGAGCTAGCAGCTTTGGTTAATGATGCCAATAGAACAGCCATTATAGATAGCAGCCGCCGTGCAATGCAGTCTGCAGAAGCAGACAGGCTAAAAAAACTTTACAAAGTTGAGCTTGTGCCAATAGAACCGGCCGGCGCAGAAGAATACTATAAAAATCATCCCGAAGAATTTCAAACAAAAACCACATACAAGTTATTAGCCGTTTCCGATTCGGATTCCTCTGCACTTGCAGGCAAAATAAGAGGCATTTCTACAAGAGAAGATTTTGCTAAAATAGCCGTGGAAATGCCGATTATTAAACAGGGACATGCCATTATGAATATCGGAATGCTGCCCGCTCTTGATACGGAAGTTTCAAAACTGGGTGCAAAAAAAATCACGCCGATTTTGCTGGCACCAAACACGCAAACATATTATGCGTTTTTCATAGACTCCATTATAGCCCCGCAACTGAAACCTTGGGATAGAGTTAAAAACCTCGCGAAATCCATAATAGAAAGTAAAGGCGATTTACCGCTTGATTCTTCTGTTGTTTTGGCAACAATTGATGGCAAACCTTTTGTGACTGAAAAAGACATTTTGCAGGAGCAAGAAAATATTCACCCCATGCGCCGTGCAATGTTCCGCAGAGCTACCATTTTGGAAAATTTGATTGAAAGAAAAGTTTATGCCAAAGCTGCAAGAGAAAAGGGCTTGGATAAGTCTTATGAATATATCGCTTGGACACGTCAATTAACAGACCAGGCTTATGCAAAGGTTTTAACAGATTCGCTTTTGACTTCTACGCTTGGCATTTCGATAGACTCTTTGAAAGTTGCTTATGAAGCGGAAAAAGACTCGCTGTTTTTGCCAAGGTCTTTTGAAGATTCAAAACTGGATGTAGCCGTTTGGTTAAGTGTTCCCAATATAGCATACAGAAGAGAGTTTGCTTTGAACAAACAGAATTACGGGCAAGTGGAAAATTGGGAGAGTATTAAAAGAACCATTTATAAAAACATAAGGAGCAGAGAGTTTGCAGACGTTCAGGAACGTGTGCTGGCTAAAAGAATTGTTCCGGCTGTGATTGTAGATACTTCTTGGGGTTTGGAGTTTGCCCCGAATAGTTATGCAGAGATTGTTGCACGAGCAAAGGCTGAATATGAGGAACGCAATTTGCAAAAAGCAAAGTCGCTTTGGGAAAGAGCTAGAACCTTATTCCCAGATAACGATTCCATACAAAAAAATGTTTCTTTTGAGCTTGCAAATATTTATCAGGAGCTTAGCTTGTATAAAATTGCCGTTGATGAATATAAAGTTTTAACCAGACTTTGGCCAAATGAACCGGATACTTACAAAGCGTATTTTATGCAGGGTTTTGTGCTCAGCGAATATGAAAAGAACGATTCCCTTGCTTTGATTGCTTTTGAAGAAATGCTTGCAAAATTCCCAAACAGCGATCTTTCCGACGATGCAAGAACAATGGTGGAAAACATAAAAAGTGGTGGAAAAGTTTTTGAAGAATTAATCAAAAGAATTGAAGCTGCTTCAGAAGAAGAATAAAATGAATTTTCCCAATTGGCTGGTATGGATAGACAAAAATCTTAAATGGCTATCCATACCCAAATTGCCATTGACCTTAACTTTAATACAAGCTATTGGATTCATTTTAGTTATAGGAAAGCCCGGCTTTGATGAACAGCTTATTCTTGACCCGAGCAAAGTTTTTCAAGGGGAGATTTGGCGTTTATTTACATTTATAGCAAACCCGCTAACAGAGAGTTTTTTAGTTATCTTTGTGCTTTGGTTTATCTACAATATTTTGCTTTGGCTGGAAGATGCATGGGGTTCAACTCTTTTAACCGTTTATTTTTTGTTTGCATGGTTCAGCACAATTTTGGCATCTGTGCTAACAGGGATTCCAATTAAAACTTTTGTTTACATGGAATGTTCTTTCTTTTTTGCCGTTGCAACAATTAATCCAAACAAAGAAATTTATCTGTTCTTTATTTTGCCTATAGCGTTCAAGTGGATAGCGTTTTTTGTAGCGGCGGTTTTGTTCATTGTTCCGTTGGTTTTGGGTTCTTATGAAGGTTTGTTTTATTTGACCCTATTCTTTGCAAATTATCTGTTGTTCTTTGGCAAGCATTACTGGCTTCTTTTCAAAAAGGAGTTGGAGAGGAGAAAAAAGATTTAAGTGTTTCGCATATTCTTTTTTCTTTTTGTTTCGCTTTTATTTGCATCAGTTCCGCAGATGATTAGCCGGGATATGAGCAAAAGAATTTTGTTTAACAATCCGGATATCAAAACCGATTATTCGCCATTGATGCTTGAGAAGAATTCTCGTGCGGATTCCCTTTTGCCGGCCCTTAACGGTGACATGGTTTTGGCAGACCTCCTTGCTGCTAATCCGAATTTATGGGGTATAGAGAACTTGCGGAATGAAACAAATTTGAGCACAAAATTGCATGTGAATATAATTTACATAGATGGCACAAGAGAAGAGGCTTATTGTGATTTTTCAAAAACAGCCAGCGCGGAAAACTGGGAGTTGTCCATAGGCGTGGACTTTGTGTCTGGCAGTTCAAATTTGGCAGGCATACATATTCAGCAGTGCATAGAGCAGGTTAGGGATAACATTGGTTATGCAATCCAAGATTCTGCGGGTAAAACTTTGGTTATCCCGCCTAAAAAAATTTTGGAAGAGATTGTAAAAAGTAAAATCCCTGAAATTATTCCCATAGATTTGCAAATGAAATTATTGAAGGCCCATAGAAGCGTTGCAGAAGACGGTCAGTGCCCGGGTGATATAGATGCCTACCTGATTCTTTTGGATGTTTGGGGGCAGGTTAAGGATATTGAAATGGATCTTCCGACCATAAGTGATGCTTTGTACAGGGAAACCGTGCAAAGTTGTGCGTTTAACAGGGAGTGGAATAGAAGATACAGCGAAACGGCCACGTTCCGCTGTAATTTGAGCGATATATGCGAATATAACCAAAGCGAAGACGGCAAAACTTTTTGGAGCTGGAACGCTTCTGAAAACCGCTTGGAGTATGAGCGAAAAAAAATCCTTTTTATCTCTTACGGCAAAAAGAGCATTCACGCTGGCGGCACAATGCTTGATTTGCGTATAACTCCGCTTTCGTCGAGGCTTTTTTTAGAGAGTTACTTAAACTTAAAAGGCGAGCCTATGAGTTTGGGATTAATAATAATTGGGGAAGAGATATAAGGGTAAAGTATTTACTAAAGTAATCAATGACTTACTCAATGTTTACCCGCGCTTCGCACGGTTCACCAGCGAAATGCAAAGCGAGGTTCAGACAGAAAGCAATGTAAAAACGCTGGATTTATGTTCTCGATTTACGAGTGGCTCTTCTTTTTCGACCATAACTGGTTCTCCTATTTAAGTGTACACTCTGTTAGACGGAAAAAACGGGAAAAATAATTTTAAAAATGCAAAAAAAATGCAAAGTGTAACTATCTGTTGTCATTTGCTGTGATTTTGGGCTAATTTCGTCGTTTTATTTGATAATTGTAAAAACAATGGTTTTTGCACTCCCCACTCCCCGCGGTTTACGGCGTATAGCGCCACGGCCAAAAAATATCTTGCAATTTATGCCTAAGCTATTATAATAGGTCAGTTGTTGGGGTGTGGCGCAGCGGTAGCGCAGTTGACTGTTAATCAATTGGTCGTTGGTTCGAATCCAACCACCCCTTCGCACTTTGTGCTTTGGGTGGTCTTAATACGCATCCGAGCCATAACAGCAGTAAAAATATCCTCATGCGTGACAAATGCAAGAAATTTCTATTTAGCATGAAAAAAGCCGGGCTTGCCCGGCTTTTTTGTTCAGCAACTGTAAAAATAAGTCGTGTCTATGTTATAGGTGCAGGTGCCGTCAATCCTGTAGCAATTTCTGGCGCTTTCATATCCGATGCATGCCAAAGCGAACTGGTTTCCGTTTTTGCGGGCGAATTCGCCGGTCCTGGCGAATTTGGTCAAATCCACGAAGCCTGTGTTATGTTTGCTGCGGACTGCGAAGTCATCTGGGCCGATGGTAACGCCTGCTGTTGCGCTTTTGCCGAAGACCCATACCGACAGCAGAAAACCGACAAAACCGAAAATTTTCTTTGTTATACGTTTCATCTTGATGCCTTAAAGTTTGAGTTTAGTGTATTTTTTGTATCCACATATCGAATGTCGAAACTGTTGCTTCTGGTGCCTGTCCTGAAAAGATATCCGGGTCACCACAATCGTTGAAACTAACCCCTTGGCCGATAAGATTCTTTACCGTGCTTTCATTACAAAGTTCTGTGAATCCGGCGGTGGAACAATTGGCATACCTGACATGCTTTATGCCAAACCATTCATAGCCGTCTTCTTCGACAAATAAAGCATATCTTAATATCCTTCGCCGGTCGGCTGATTGATTGTTCGGATAATGGTTGGATACGGAATCCATTTTTGCGCGAACTTGCGTCTTGCTTGCGCTATGCAATCCTTTGGCAAAGTTTATATTGGCATCAGTTACTGGAACGATATCCGCGAAAGTAAGGTCCGCTTGAACATTAATAATCGCTCCTTTAACATTCCTTATATCTGCGCAGTATATCGAATTAAAGTTGCCAACTTTCCCGCTTTTTGAATCAGAAGTAGCCCAATACTTATTGGTCGCGGGATTAATATACATTCTTCTTTGATCTTTATATTTATCGTCATACAGAAATTCATCTGACGGCAAGTATCCGGAATTAATATATTCTTTAAGCCAATCGTATTCGAATGCATATGCTGTATCCAGCACGAATATAAAAGTACTTGAAGAAGACTGTTGTCCTCCGGTTTGTGTAGACTCTTCGCTGCTACTGGATGAGGCCGACGAAACCAAAGCAGACGAGCTGCTGGGATCGATGATGTTAGAGCTTGAGCTTACATAATCAGAACTCGAGCTCAGCGTAATAATCACAGAACTCGAACTTGGGTCAATAATAACGCCCGACGACGAAGTCCCACCTTCTTCCTGCGAACTAGACGACGGCACCCGAAGACCAGACGACGAAGAATACACAAAATCGCTAGAAGAACTTGGCGTTATTATCACAGCCTTGCAATCTGCTTCTATCTGGCCAAGCGTCTTGTCTGCGCTAATGCGGTTATCGTTGGATTCGCATTCGCCGAATTGAAGATTGCCGGCGACAAGCGTCCAGAACACCTTTTCGCCATCGGTGAATTTACATTCGGTCATGATGGCGTTTGGTGTTTTGGATTTATCCTCTGCAAGCTCTTTTATGCATTTGTCTTTATCGACTTCTCCTGTTGACGGGCCGTCGTTGCTGTTGCTGCTGCAGTTCCATGCAAACAACGCAACTGAAACTAAAAAAAGCGTTTGAATTTTACAGGCACAGTAAGTAAGTGCCTTTGTTAAAAAACGACTGGGTTTTATGATATTCATAATTGTATCTCCTACAAAAAAAGAAAATTCTGGAAAAATGTGAAATTTAATTTTATAGCTTTGCTTTTATCAGTTGTTGCTGTGCTGTGCTGTGCTGTGCTGTGCTGTGCTGTGCTGTGCTGTGCTGTGCTGTGCTTATTATAGCGTAGCCTGTACCTGAGGGTAGAGGCTTGTTAAGCGAATAGCATAGGAAATGGATCATTGATGGGAAATATAGAAAAATGCTGATTTAATCGTCTGGGGAGTTGGGTGTGGGTTTATTTAAAAATAACGGCTAAATCAGCTCAAAAATAGGGGTTAAACTTTGCAAATCATGTTAATCCTTTAATCAAGTGAGTCGGGGTTCAGACAAAAAGCAACGTTGTCCAAAATCGGGGCGTTGCGGGGCGTTTGGTGAGCGTAGCCGAACCAGCCCCGCATTGGGGGTAGCGGAAAACGCCGTCGCCGCCGTAGGGGCAGTACCTATGTGTCTGCCCCTTTGCCACGTAAGGCGGTTGCAGCGAGGGGGACTCCCCCATACCCAAGCGAGTAAATCAGCATTTACTAAATTAACGCTTATGCGTTATATTTTACTTTTTCTCGTTTTGGCATCTTTTTCTTTTGCGGAGCCTCTTAGCCTAGGTAAACCTAATGAAGAGAAGGAGCATTCTCCTTGGATCAATGTGGGCTTTGGTATTGGAATTTTAAGCCCTACTACTGATGGCTATAAGGAGCAAGGCAAGGCGTTTGCAAACCCATCTCTTTTATTTAGCATTCAATTTGCAGAGCTAACGGCTACAACTCTTGAACTCGATTTGACCAAGCCCGATGGTGGTTGGGGCGTTTGGTTTGGTGTTGAGCAACAATTTATTGAGAGGCAAGTCACTCCGTTTGCAGAGCTACAGGTTGGAGCTAGGTACCCAGGCAAGCATAAAAGAAGCGATATGAATTCCTTTGGAGATGCATTTGGTGTAGCCACGTCTGTGAATGGGGGAGTTATATTTTTCAGAGAGAGCCAGTTTCGCATTCGCTTAAAGGGTGGTTATGAAGGCATATTTAATCAGAGCACGGATATGTCTTGGAATGCTGAGATTGGTGTTTTGTTTGCCCTTGGCAGGGCGGGTCTTAAAACCATTAAGGTAGATTAAAAAAAAATCTATCTTAGTTAGCCACGGAATGTAGCTCAGCCTGGTAGAGTACTTGAATGGGGTTCAAGTGGTCGGTGGTTCGAATCCACTCATTCCGATTTCAAATTCGCAAAATGGATTTGAACCACCGACCTTGGTCGTGGTTTGACACTGCCATTCGCTCGTAAGAGCGAATATCCGGCAGTGAGCCGTCTATCTGTGTCTCAATGTAATTTTTTTTTTAAATTGCGGCTTATCCACTCATTCCGATGTCTTATCCACTCATTCCGATTTCTAATGCACTGCCATTCGAAATATTTGCTTATCGACTTTGACTAAGTACACACCTTTTGCCAAGCTTTGGTGATTAGATACGCGCTTGCCTTGAAAGTTGTACACTTCTACTTTTGCGTTTTGTGGAAGCTCATTCAAGTTTTTCAAATTTGCTGCAATAGATGTGGTGGCGTCTGAACTGCTGCTTGGAGTTGTGGAGCTGCTACTTGAAGTTATAGAGCTACTACTGCTGACATTTAGTCCGTAGTCTATTGCCATTTGCGGATAGAGTTGCAAACGAGCGTTTGAGTGGCGACCGCTGTTTGTGCCACTTACCCAATCAAAAAGTACTTGACGCCAATCAAAAGGCTCCCACACAAAGGTACCAAAACCTTTATCATCCGGCAAATTGAAAATTATATCGTTAACACGTCGATGATTATCTGCATATTCCACAGCAGATATTTTGATATTATGATTATCAGCTATTCTATTCACCACTCTTTCCAAACTATCCGGCTGGCCGTGCCATTCCGAATAATAGGAAAGTCCAATAACATCTATTTTATTCGCTGCACCTGATTCTACCTGATTCAAATTATTTTTTAAGTTTGTTAACCAACTGCCTGGATTTCTTTCATTAATAGTATGCACCATAATTTTAATATTTTGATCCACATCTTTTACTCCATTAATACCGGCATTTACCAAAGTAGCAAAGTTTCTCCAACTGCCAACACCGTTAACAGCGTAATTACGACCTTCGGGCCAAATCATTCCACCAACAGCTTCATTGCCAATTTGAACCATATCCGGCAAAAGGTCTTCGTCTTTAAATCTTTCAAGGCTCTCTTTTGTATATGAACGCACTTTTTCGGCAAGCTGATTTATAGTAGTAAGGTTTTGCCATGACATAGGTTTATATTGCTTGGCTGGGTCTGCCCAGGTATCGCTATAGTGGAAATCTAGAAGAAATTTCATGCCAGCGTCTTTTGTTCTTTTTGCCATTTTTAATGTAGAGTCAAGCCCGCAATATGCTGCTGGGGCAGGAGAATAGGGCGATTCGCTTTCATTAGGAATTGTTGCGGTAGGGTCAACAAAAAGCCTCAAACGTATGTAGTTGAAACCATGCTCTTTTAATATTGTAAAAGGGTCTACTCTTTGCCCGTTATGATAATAACGAACATTATTATTCTCTCTTTCGTGTACCCAAGAGATATCTGCGCCTATGGCAAAATCATTTTGAGCGTAAGCGGCACCTAGTGCAGCACAGGCAGCACAGAGCAAAAAAACAAACCGGTTTTTGAACATAAGAACTCCTATAACTGTGGTTATAAGTTTAATGTAGTAAATACTTTTCTACATTCTCCTTATGTCAAATTCTGAAAACCTCTCACTTTGGGGATATTATGTAAAATGCTGGAAAAATTATGTAAATTTTGAAGGCAGAGCAAGAAGAAAGGAATATTGGGGATTTTACCTCTTTAATCTTCTTATCGCAATGGGCATAGGGATTGTAGAAGGTCTTACATCCGCTTTTTGGCAAGTGCTTATTACAATTTTGGGCCTGCCTGTTTCAGAATTGGTTGTGATTTTTTTGACCAGCATATTATCCACCCTATATGGTTTAGCCATATTTTTGCCCGGCCTTGCAGTTCAAGTTCGCCGATTGCACGATATAGGAAAAAGCGGATGGTGGGTTTTGATTTTGTTTGCTCCAATTCTTATTGGAATAACGGCGGCTATATTAGTTCCTCTGTTAGCTAACTTCTCGGTTTATTCAATCACTTTTGCAGTGCTTGTTGCAGCAAGCGCCATAATAGTACCCGTTATAGTTATGCTTGTGTGGTTAGTCAAAGATAGTGATTCCGGAGAAAATGAATACGGACCAAATCCTAAGATTTAACGCCCTCTTTTGGGATTATAATTGTTATTAGCCACCATAGCCAAAGTGACACACAACATAACAACGCCACCCACTACAACCTGTTGTTTGTAGTTGTATGAGCGAACATTGTGTTTCGGATCATTTTCAAATCTTTGTTGCGGAGTTAAATTATCAGCTAAATCTTCGCTTGGAGAATCCGGTTGCGCAGCCTGCACAGTTTCTTGCATCATAGCCTGCATCTCAGAAATAGGCTCCTCCTCTTGCGCGTAAATAATTGAGAATTGAGAATTAAGAATTGAAAACAACAAAACTGTACATAAAATTTTCCTCATAAACCACTCCAAATTCTCAATTCTCAGTTCTCAATTCTGCCATTACGGTAGTCTGTATCCCGCCTCTTGCGTTGAAAATTCCTGTCACTTTCATGCTTTGTGGGCTAACAGCCTTTATGCAATCGTTCAAAACTTTATTCACAACGTGTTCGTGAAAAATGCCGAGATTGCGGTAAAAGAGCATATACTCTTTAAAGCTTTTTAACTCAATGCAAAATTTTGTGGGACGATACTCTATAACAAGGGTGGCAAAATCCGGCAAACCGGTTTTGGGGCAAATGCATGTAAACTCCGGCACCTCAATTCGCAAATCGGTAGCGGAATTAGGGTACATAAATTCCCACTTGTCAATTTTTGGTGTTTTGAGCGCCGGAATGTGCCCCTGTCGCTCGTCGTAAGCACTTTTTTTAGCCATTTTCAACTCCTTTTAATATGTGTTCCAAACCGGCAACTCCCTGTTCTCCGGTTGCTAAAATTTTATATTCCCAAACGCCGTCTTTTGACTTTTCGCCATCGGCAAAAACAACGCATTTTGCTCCGGCTGCATTTGCCATTTCCAATTGTTTGGTGAGCTTCACTGCATTTAAAGAATGCGAACAGGCAATGTTTTTTTTGCGGAATTCCGCAGCTGTTTTAAATAAAACTTTCATATCGCTGCTGAAAGATGCAATGAACACTTGCAAATCGGAACGGCTTTGCGGGAGCAGATTTTTTTCTGCAAGCAAATCGGCAAGAACAACATCACCCATTCCAAAACCAACACCCGTAATTTTTTGACCGCCCAAAGTTTCCGTCAAATTATCGTAGCGTCCACCACCGGCAATGGCGCGCATATTTTTATTCTTGTCAAAAACCTCAAACACAATGCCTGTATAATAAGCAAGCCCGCGCACAACGGATAAATCTAAGTTAATGCAATTTTCATATCCGGCAGCCTTTAACAATTCAAATAAATTTTTCAGCTCGGAGACACCTTGCCCTTCAGGCAACTCTTCAATGCTTGAGCAATTCATAAAGTCGTTCAATGTTTTTATTTTTTCGCTGCTCAGACCTGCATTTAACAATTCCTTTTCAAAATCTTCCGCCTTCATTTTCAAGCGTTTGTCCAAAAGCGGGTAAATCAAATTCGGGTTTTTCACTTCCAAACTTTCCAAAAATTCGGCAAGCATTCGTCGGCTGGAAATTCCGATTGTGAAATCATTTTCGTTCAAGCCAAAATCAAAAAGCATACTCGCTATTGCAGAAATCAAATCTGCTTCTGCGCTAATATTTTCCGTGCCGAGTATATCTAAATTCAACTGAAAAAATTCACGAAGCCGCCCTTTTTGCGCCCGCTCATAACGAAACAGGCGCGGAATTGAAAACCATTTGAACGGTTTTTTTAACTCGTTCCCCTTTTGTATAACCAACCTTGCCAGCGTTGGGGTCATTTCAGGCCGCAGCGCCAAGGCTCTATCGCTTTTGTCTGTGAAATTGTAAAGTTGCGCAACAATTTCTTCACCGCTTTTCCCGGTGTAAAGCTCCAAATGTTCAAAAGTAGGCCCTTCATATTCTTCATAACCAAATTTCAAAGCAGCCTGCCGCCAAATTGAAAAAATATGATTCTGCACCCTCATATCAACAGGGTAAAAATCTCGAGTCCCTTTAGGAAGCTGAGGCGTTTGTTTCATTTTTGAGAATATAGAAAATGGTAAGGTTAACTCCCCTTATGCCGCAACGCCCTGTTTTTTCAAAAAAAAACGACGAAATTAACCCAAAATCGCCGCAAAACACATTCCTTTTTGTATGAACCCCGATTAACATGATTGCAGAATTATTATGCAAATTGTATTTAGCTCGTTTTATGGGCAAGAACGACCGCTACGCTCAGTTGGCTTATGCTGAGGAGCAGGGCGCGGCGCGGGGTGTTGCCATTGGCGAAGCGAAGCAAAAATTTGGGTTATTGTAGCCCAGCCACAACTATACGTTTGTGTTAATGCCTATGCTGCTTTGCCCCTGCGTTGTTTGTCAGTTATACTTGACAAATTCGTAAGATTTACTGTATTTGTAGAGTATGGTTTGAAATCGCCCTCTGGGGAGTGCCCAAAGGGCTGTGTGGGACTAATGCACCGCTATGCGCTTTGTAGCGCCCTTGCGGTATTCAATATACACACCCGGTACTGTGGGTTTTTGCGTACCCAGGGCCAACGCATCTTAATTTTTGAATTAGCCGAAATTGGATAGAGCACAGAAAAATTGTGCAATGGCTAAAAGAAAACTAAATCACAGATTTTACGCTTTGCACGTAGCTTAAAATATATGCGAAAGATAGCAGCAAATCGCTTGCTACTATGAAAATGAATGAACTGACAACAGAACGCGATGTGGCTGTTGGCACTGCGCGCAGGTCGTTTGGAATACGGGTGCCGTAGTAGCAGGCATTGGTGATTATTATGGAAGCAAATATAAAAGGCTTAACAATACTCATTATAAAGTCAACAGGGCTTAGAGCGTCTAAAATTGACATAAAATAAGAACTCCATTCCAGCTGGATTTTGAAGAACCCGTCTAAAAAAACAGTTGCCGCTTTTGTTACCAAAAAACCTGTGCCAATAGCAGAAAGGCAAAAAAAAGTGTTTGCAATTAGCATTGCTATAATCCCACCTATGAGCGCAGGCATAATTAAAAAACGCACAGGATTAATGCCAAGAGTTTCAAGTGCGTCTATTTCTGAGTTCACCTTCATGCTTGCTATGCGCGTTGTCAAAGAACTGCCGCAACGCCCTGCGATTAAAAAACCGGTTAAAATAGGACCCAACTCACGCACTATGGCTATAACCATCAAGTTTCCAAAAAAATTTCCAAAACCGACTTTTGGCACCAAACCTATAGTGCTTATTATTAACACTGTCCCCAAAATTGTACCAACTATGAATATGAGCGGCAATGATTTTACGCCTATATGGTAGGTATGTGAAATTATTTCTTGGATGTCTATTTTTCGGTTTCCTTTTTTGTAAAGAATTGAACTAAGAGCACGAATTTGAAGCGATAATAGTTGCCCGACATGCGATTTTAAAAAACGATTTCCAAACCAATTTAAAACATGCCCGAGTTTTGAAAGTTTAAACATTAGCCGCCTCGTTTGTGCTATTTATTGATAACAGCATGCCTATTTCTTTCCAAAGCTCCGGTAAGCCTTTTTTTGTTTTTGAACTGATTGTGAGCGGAAAGTTTGGCAGGTTAAAATTCTCCTTCATTTTTTTTTGAGCTGCTATAAATTCCGAGCGGTTTAATTTATCGGCTTTGCTTGCAACCAAAAGAATAGGAACCTTTGCGTTTTTTATTCCGTTTATGGTTTCAAAATCTATTTGATGCCCGCCGTGCCTAATGTCTAGCAGGTAGACTACACCTTTCAAATCGCGCGCTTTTTCCACATAATTTTTTATGCGGTTTCCCATTTCGTCTCGCATGCTTTTGCTTACCTTTGCATAACCTACACCGGGTAAGTCAACAAAGTAATATGAATTGTTCAGCGAGTTCACCAAGAAAAAATTCATTTCACGGGTTTTCCCCGGAGTATTGCTTGTTTTTACAATTTTTTTTTGAAAAAGCGCATTCAGCAAACTCGATTTACCCGCATTTGAGCGCCCAAGAAACGCAACATGCGGAATTCCGTCTTTCGGCACCTGTTTAATTGAAGTGGCACCTAAAATAAAATTAACATCAGAGATTTGCATTGTTCAAGAATATAGTAAACGCGGGGCGGACTTTCCCCTCTATAATTTTCTAGATTACCATGAAATGAATCTTATATTTATAGCAGTGGAAGGCCCTATAGGCGTTGGAAAATCAGCTCTTATAGATGCTCTTGAGAAAGAGTATGGCAAACAAGTATTGCATTCTTTTAGAGAAGAGCTGGAGCCAAACCCGTTTTTAGACTTGGATAAGTTTTACGGCGATAAAAAGAAATATGCGTTTCAAACACAAATATCTTTTATGCTATCCCGTTACAAACAGTTTGAAACATTGCAAAAAAGCTTAAAGCAACCGGACATGTTCACAAACCACAAGATTTATATATCTGATTTTATATTTGAAAAGAATGATATTTTTGCCGAGCTAACCATAGAAGATGAGCAGGAGTGGAAGCTTTACCAAAAGATGCGCGATATTCTTTTGGAATCATTGAATAAAAATATCAAACCGAACTTCGTTATATATTTGAGAGCAGGTGAAGAGACCTTGTATCGCAGAGTTCAAAGCAGACTCAAACGAACGGAACAGCTCATGCTAAAAGATGTTGATGGCGATAAAGGTATAACCAGAGATTATTTGAGCAGGTTAACCAACCTATACGACCGATACTTTTTTCATTACAAAGCAAGCCCGGTTTTGATAATAGATGTGAATAACATAGACTTTGTGCACGACCCTTCACCGGTATCTGCCATTATAGGCTCCATAAAAAAATCAATTGACAACCCGCCCACGCAAAATACTTATATTAAAGTTGGCGAGCTATGATAGACTACTCCCAAGTTCCTTCTCCTTGTTATGTGCTTGATGAAGAACGTCTTGTGCATAATTTGGAAATTTTGAATCGAGTTCAAAAAGAGGGAAATGCCAAGGTTATATGTGCGCTTAAAGGTTTTAGTTTTTGGGAAACATTTCCGCTTGTTTCAGAGTATTTGAGCGGAGCCACCGCAAGCAGCTTGAATGAACTTTTGCTTGCCAGCCAAAAAATGGGCAAAGAAGTGCATGTGTGTGCGCCCGCATACGGAACAGACGAAATTGAACAAATTTTAAACCACTCCAGCCACATAACTTTTAACAGTTTTTCGCAATGGGAATTGTTCAAAGAGCAAACGCTAAAAAAGAAAGTTAGCGCAGGGATAAGAATAAACCCGGAGTTCTCAACTGTTGGCGTGGACTTATATAATCCGGCAGGTCGCTATAGTCGCCTTGGAGTGACAAGGAAAGAATTTAAACCCGAACTTTTGGATGGCATTGAGGGTTTGCATTTCCATGCGCTTTGCGAGCAGAATGTAGACGCTTTGGAAGCTGTGTTGGAAAAGGTGGAGAAGAATTTTGGGGAATGGATTCCCAAAATGAAGTGGATGAATTTTGGCGGCGGTCATCACATAACCAGAGCGGATTATGATGTTCAAAAACTCATAAATCTTTTGAACAGCTTTCATAAAAAATATCCGGGAATTGAAATAATTTTAGAACCGGGCGAAGCTGTTGGCTGGCAAACCGGCGAACTGGTGAGCACCGTTTTAGACATTGTGCATAACGAGATAGACATTGCTATTTTAGACATATCAATATCTGCTCACATGCCGGATTGTTTGGAAATGCCGTATCGTCCCGAAGTTATAGGCAGTGATATGCGTGATGTAAAAAAGCACAACTATCGCCTTGCCGGAAACACTTGCCTTGCCGGCGACATTGTTGGAGATTATTCCTTTGACGAACCTTTGAAGGTCGGTTCCAAAATAATTTTCCTGGATATGATGCACTATACAATGGTAAAAACAACTTTTTTCAACGGGGTAAAACACCCCTCGATAGGAATTTGGAAAAATAATAAATTTCACCTTGTGCGCAAATTTACCTACGAACAATTTCGGGATAAGCTGTCTTAATTTTTAGCAATTTTTTCTATATTTCTAACATGCCACAAGAACGCACATTGGTATCTTTTGACCGGGCAATTAAAAACTTGCTCAGGAACAAGGCTGACTATGTGGTTCTTGAAGGCTTTTTAACAACTTTGCCGGGCAAAAAAATAAAAATCAAAAGCCTACCTGATAGTGAAAGCAATAAGGATTCAGAAGAAGCAAAGTATAATCGCGTGGATGTGCTAGCGGAAGAAGACGGCACCGTGATTATGATAGAAAATCAATTTCATCCCCAAACAAGGAGAAAAATCATGAATAGAACAAAACCTATTCTCGTGGCGGCTATTTCTATAGCTATGACATTAACCTTTTCCTGCTCTGACGGTAACGGAGGAGACAGCTCTAGTGGCGATACTTTCACGGAAAGTCTTGCCATAAAAGAAATAAACGATAACTCATTCACGTATGTGAGTTATGAGGAATACGACTGTCGAAGCAATGGAACTTTGGAAAAATACGAAGGGATTCGTGAAGCAGCATATTCAATAAACAACGGAGTTTTGACCATTAAGTGGCGGGAGCGGAGTGATGCTCCGGAATTTAACTTCAATGGAAATTCAAGTAGCCTTATAGGCACCTGGACAAGAAGTAAAAATAAGGCTGCTCATTGTTATGAGGACGATTATTATAATGACTACGGTTGTCACTATGGTTACGATTTTACAAAAGCCGTATTTACGCAGAATAAAGTTTCAATTACACGCGATTTTTGCTGGACAGATGAAGAAGAAGACGGAAAAGTAAATAGTATAGGTTGGGCAACAAAAGTCATTGACTGCAACACTGTAGAGCAAAAAAAAGGGAATGACGTTGTGAAATTGAACATAAAATTTAGCAACAATTCTATGAAATGGACTGCTACTTACAATGGCAAGTCTTGTGAAGCGTCTCGGTCAGAACCATCTGTTTCCGATATGGAAAAAGCTTGCAAAGAGGCTGTTGAAAAGGGTGGGCACGACTACGATGAGTACTATTGGGATCTTCTTTACGGTGATTCTTGGGAAAAATTTGAAACGTGCATGATAGACAAGGGTTTCCCCAAAGATCTTTTTGGTGATAGCGATGATGATGAATCCTACGAAGGAGCTGCTATGTTAGGGAAGAAAATGCGGCGATGATTTTTTAAAAGATTTATTGAGTTTGTAGCGTTTATTTTCTATATTTCTAACATGCCACAAGAACGCACATTGGTATCTTTTGACTGGGCAATTAAAAACTTGCTCAGAAACAAGGCTGATTATGTGATTCTTGAAGGTTTTTTAACCACTTTACTGGGTAAAAAGATAAAAATCAAAAGTTTGCCAGATAGTGAAAGCAACAAAGATTCAGAAGAAGCAAAGTATAATCGCGTGGATGTGCTAGCAGAAGAAGAAGAAGACGGCACCATGATTATGATAGAGATACAATTCACTGAGGAAATAGATTATTTTCATCGTATGCTTTTTGGTTCTTGCAAGACTATAGTGGATTATTTTAACAAAGGCATGCCTTATTCCAAGGTCCGAAAAGTTTATTCTATAAA
>JAITUM010000087.1 GCA_031286305.1 Candidatus Fibrimonadaceae bacterium
CTATCATTTTCTACCGCCTTTTATACAACAAATATAACAAATATGGTAGAAAAATACAAGGCCTTTTGATGAAAAAATACGAAGATATACGAAGCTAAAGTATTTTTAAGGAACGACTAATTACTATAGTAATTGAATCGAAAGGAGTAAGCTGTGATGCTGCGGACGGTTCATTTTCCGCTGCACCTTTTTTGCCTACGTTTAAACCTAACCTCACAGTATTCGCGGATTCACAAAATTACCGTTACTAATTTCATATAAAACATTGCCTCCGAGTGGGATTGGAAGCGCTCTTACGCTATCAGAATAAATCGCGGTAACTCTGTTTTCAAAGGCGCTGTCAACTTCCGGTTCCGATTCTGTGTCACTGTCTTTTCCGGTAACCACAAGTGGTAGCTTGCGGTAATAAATAAAACCTTTTATGCCCGCTACCCTTGATGTATCAGGAAGAAACGCAAAAGATAACTCAACTGTGTTATTCTGATCATCCGTAACGGATGTAAAGTTGTTAATGTATACAGTAGCGCAGTTATGCCATCTTGCCATACTTTCCGCCGTTGCCGTAAATAAGTTCGTATGCCCGCTATTCATAGATGTAACAAGCATAAGGTCGACTTTATTTTCTCTATTATACTTAAACAAGGGGTTTCTATCATCAAAAACATCCAATACATCACGGCAGACAGCAATACCGCATTTTACTCCGTTAATTGTATTGGTTACTACCTCATTGCCACGCTCAAAATGTTCTTCTAATATTTTTACTCCCCTACTCTCGGCTTTTCTAGATATCTCTCTAATATCTTGTGGAGCTTTATCGCTAACATTTGTATTCATTCCAAATGGTATTCTTTTATTGTAGTATTTACTAGTAAAATCCCATTTGCCACTCCCAGCTCTTACCCATATGGGCGCACGGTTGCTGTGTTTTGAGGCGCCGGTTTGTACGTATGTTGTTCCAGGCAAAACCACTTTGGGATAATTAGAATTAGGACTTCCTGTCAAGCGATTACTTAAATGATTAAGGGCATTTTGGTCAAGACACAATTCCGGAAGCATCCAAATATCCAAATTATTAGAATTCGCCCAATTCCACGCATTGTCAATGGCTCTTATTACACCACCCTTACCCTTGGACGGTTCCCCCGACTGACTATCGGAAACCTCGGTTGATTTAATTCCGTAAACTCGTTTCCCTCCCTCTCCTGTAAATGGTTCTGTTTCATCAAATCGTGGAAAAACACCGGGCAGCGTTGATACGCCGATTTTTAAACTAATGCCTGCTGAAGCGCTTTCATCTTTCAACATATGTAACTCCTAAAAAATAGTGATTCTTTACAAATATAGATTATTTTTTTGAAAAAAGTTCGTTTTTTTGTTTTAGCTTGCATTTTGCATTGCACACTCTCGGAACCCGCTCATAAGACTCCACGCCTCCCCAGAAGTCCTACCCCCCCAAATGTCGATGCGACCGAACAAAGAAGCTTTACACCCAGGCACTCCGTTCCCCTTCGGGAATGCAACTCCCATCTTCTCGCTGCCCCGTGAGGGCAGCCCCATTTGGGAGTGCAACCAAATGCCAGATACACCCCATAAATTTTTCTACCTTAATTATTAGATTAGGGACTTGTAAAATTTGAAAGCTGATAATGACAATAAGCAAGGCGCGGCTTCCAATTTGGTCGCCTCTCCTTCTATTGACCTTCCCAAGGGCGGCGGTGCTCTCAGAGGTATCGACGAGAAGTTCCTGTACAACCCTGCAATTGGCCGTGCTTCTTTTTCCATTCCTCTTCCCCTCAGCCCCTCCCGCGGCTTTGAGCCCGAGTCCCGGCTTTCCCGATTTGGCAAACTTATCTGCTGGGCTTAGGTATAGGTTGTAGGGGCGCGGCGAAAGATTTTCATGCAAATCGTCAGTCACACTGACAAATTGCATAAAAATCTTTCTATATTATTGCCATTATGCTCAAAAAACGCACATTAGCTAATTCCCTAGAGCGGATTTCCGGCAATTTCAAAGTGTTGCTGCTAACTGGTATGCGGCAGGTTGGGAAAACTACTCTGCTTCAAATGTGCGATAAAAACAGAAAATACGTGAGCTTGGACAACCCAAAAGATTTACGGCTTGCCATAGAAGAACCCGAATTATTTATGGAAACCTACGCTCCGCCTGTGCTTATAGACGAGGTGCAATATGCACCAAATCTTTTTAACCATGTAAAAATGCTTGTGGACTCTTCAAGTAAAAAGGGGCAGGTGTGGCTCACAGGCTCGCAGCAATATGAAATGATGCAGGGAGTTACCGAGAGCTTGGCGGGCAGAGTTGCCATTGTCAATCTGCTGGGTTTTTCCATGTATGAGCGCGAAGATAAAGGTGATTTGCAAAAGCCATTTTTACCCTCAAAAAACGTACCTAGCCTTGTAGCTCGAAAGAATCTGCTCGAAACTTATCGCATAATTTGGCAAGGCTCCTTTCCCGATGCTACTCTTATGGATGCTGAAAATTGGTCGGCTTTTTACAGTTCATTTATAAAAAGCTATTTAGAGCGAGATGTTCGGCAGTTGATAAATATTGGAAATTTAACAGCTTTCACAAGGTTTCTAGGGATAGTTGCGTCTCGAACGGGGCAAGAGCTGAATATTCTGGATATAGCAAATGATGCGGATATTTCTCGCAACACGGCTCAGTCTTGGCTTTCTATTCTTGAGAGTTCGGGGATTATTGTTTTGTTAAAACCTTGGTTTAAAAATATATCAAAGCGGCTAATAAAACGCCCGAAAATTCATTGGCTAGACACAGGGCTTTGCTCTTATCTCTGCGATTGGACAAGCCCGGAAACTTTGGAAAAGGGGGCTATGAGCGGTGCGATTTTTGAGAGTTTTGTAATTTCAGAAATAATCAAATCCTATAGCCACAACGGAAAATCGCCAACTCTTTATTATTACAGAGACAGCAACAAGGTGGAAATAGATTTACTGATCGCACAAGACGGCCTGCTTTTTCCCGTAGAAATTAAAAAAACAGCCAACCCTTCAAAAGACAATATAAAGGCATTCAAAACGCTTGCTCAAAATGAAGAAATAGGCTATGGCTGCGTGATTTGCTTAACAGATTTTCCACGCCCCTTAACAGAAGAGGCAAACGCAATTTCTGTGTGGGATATTTGAGGGCATTTTCATTCAACGGACTGAACAAAAAGAGGTTTTTGTGAAAAAGAAGCAATGTTTGCTTGTCATATGCTTTTTAATATTATGTGTTAAAGTATTTTCTGAAGAAAATAATGCTATAATTGTTGATCTTTTTCCAATGGTTCCAGGAGCAAATGGCTATGATTTTGGTGAAGGTATAGGGATTGGTATTTCATATGAACGCAAGCTTCATCAACATTTTTCCATTCTAGGGGGAAGTACTTTTAGTACAAATTTCAAAAATGATTTGTCCTATAGTTTATTGTCTCGCTTTAGGGTTTACCCATTTGAATCGGCAATAAGATATCTTTTCACAGATGCTGCAATAATTTATGCAAGCAATTATAATGAAACAGAGAACATACAAACTTTGAGCGGGATGGCTTCATTGGGTTGGAATTTTATTTTATCAAATAGTTTGGTTTTGGTACCTGGTACATTTTTTAGACACAAAATTATAGATATTATTGGAGTAAAGCCACATAATTATGGCTTTGGATTAATTATGGGAATTGGCTGGACGTTTTAATTTCTATATTCCCTTTTAGGAACTCACACAGGAGAAACCTTAGTTTATGCAAATTGATAGAAAGCAAATTTTTATAGCCGAGAGCAATGACCAGCTTGATGATATCAGTGCTTGAACTCATGTAAGGTTCGCTATCTGCTTGTAGGTGGATGGGCTGTTTGTCAACAAAAGAGCAACTGGAAGAACAATGGATTTAGCCGATGCTGAAAAGCTTGAGAAGTTTAGGTGAGATTTGAAAAAAGATAGCAATTACAAACAATGGCTACTCGACCTGAAAAGTCAAATTCGCCAAAGTCAGATAAAGGCTGCCGTAAAGGTGAATACCGAGCTTTTGCGGTTATATTGGGATTTGGGTCAAGATATTGTTGTCCGGCAGATGGAAGCAGCCTAGGGCAAACGCATCTAAATTTTCAAATATGGGGGATATCCCCCTCGCTGCAACCGCCTACGTGGCAAAGTGGCGTAACCCGTTGCGCATGGGGCGTATGCAATACGCCCCTACGACGAC
>JAITUM010000171.1 GCA_031286305.1 Candidatus Fibrimonadaceae bacterium
TTGGGTGATATACTCAAGTAACGAAAGATTTTCCCAGCGGTTAAGCATGGAGGGATGCAAGGTCAACCGACTTTCAAAAAATATTTCGTTTCACGTGTCGCCTTCAACAACCTAATCTTTTACAATTGATTGCGAGCAATTTCCATGTAATGGATAATTAATGCGTTCTTGCGAGAGTTGAACAGAACGACAATAGCCATGTGGCGCACAGTAGTTGTGACATATGGCTATTGTTATGTAAGCGTGAAATAAATCCCGCGTAGCCAAAAGCGATAAATGCGCAGTAAACTAACGGCGGGTGATGAAAATGAAAAAAAGAAGCCACACGGAGTGGGAAGAGTTAATCAGGGACTACGAAGAAAGCGGCCAACCGCAGAAAGCCTGGTGTGAAAAGAACGATATAAACCTTTATACGCTTCGCGACAGAATGAGTCGGATACGAAAAACGGAAGGAAAGCTCATAAACAAGCCAGCAATTTTCGGCAAAGGCGCTAATAATCCTAATCCGACAATTGGTGAAGCGCCAACAACAGTCGAATGGCTACCAGTAATAAGCGGTACGCAGCCAAGTACGGAAAATGACAGCCTGGAAATAAAAATCGGGCCATTCACAATCGTAACGAGCGAAAATTTCAACGAAACCGCCTTTTCACAGGCCTGTAAGCTACTGATGCGCCTATGCTAAACCCGAGCGGAAAACAAATATACCTAGCCTGCGGACACACTGACATGAGAAAATCGATAAATGGGCTTAGCGCAATTGTTGTAAACGGCTTTCAGCTTGATCCATTCGATAAAGCGATATTCGTTTTCTGTAACCGAAACCGTGACAGACTTAAGATTCTCGAATGGGGTGGCGACGGTTTTTGGTTATACCTGAAAAGGCTGGAACGCGGTCGTTTTAAATGGCCTTCAACTGTGGAAGACGAAAAAACAATGATGCTCACGAATGAAGAACTTGCTCATTTACTTGGCAGCCCGGGTCTGGAACAAAAACTTAAACGCAAGCAAATATCAGAAAAAATAATTATCTAAAAAACACGAAAAAGCCTTGTAAATGTTGATTTTGCGGGCTTTTTGTGATATGATTAAAGCATGAAAAATATAAATGAAAACTTAAATCTTGAGCAGGAAATTCAAAATCTGCGAACTGAAAACGAAAAACTTAAAAACAAAAATACCGAATTGGAACTGCTCATAAAACACTACGAGGAGCTAATCCGGCTTGCGAAGCATAAGCAATTTGGTTCAAGCAGCGAAAAAACTGAGCATGTGGAACAGCTCGGTCTTTTTGACGAGGCTGAAAGTACCGCTGATAAAAAAGAACCCGAACCGACAATTGAAGAAATCACATATAAAAGAAAAAAGCGCGTTGGCAAACGAGAAGAAGACCTCAGCGCTCTTCCAGTTGAAAAAATTACATATGAACTTCCCGAAAGCGAGAAAAGCTGTCCGGAATGCAATCATGCTTTGCACGAAATGACAAAGGAAATCCGCCGGGAATTAAAAATAATCCCCGCTCAAGTTAAAGTTGTGGAGCATGTGAAACATGTATATGCTTGCAGGGATTGCGCTAAAAAAAATGACCATGTCCCTATAATAAAAGCAACCACCCCTGAACCTGTTATAAAAGGAAGTTTAGCTTCTCCTTCATCCATCGCACATATAATGGTTGAAAAATATGTAAAAGCTGTTCCGCTATATCGCCAGGAACAAAGCTTTATTCGAGATGGAATCCCTATATCCCGCCAAACTATGGCGAATTGGATTATTCGCAGCGCAGAAGATTGGCTTGTGCATGTTTATAACCGGCTGAAAGAGCTGCTGCTGAAAGAGCAAGTTCTTCACGCCGATGAAACGGTTTTGCAGGTTCTGCGGGAACTGGGCAAAAAAGCCAATACTAACTCATATGAATGGCTCTACCGGACAAGCGGATGCGCAAAACATGCCATTATCCTGTATGAATATCAGCCAACTCGTTCCTCAAGCCATCCAAAACGGTTTTTGAGTGGTTGGGGCGGATATCTTCACACAGACGGCTATCAGGGTTACAATGATTTACCCGGCGTTACCGTGATTGGCTGCCTCGCACATGTTAGGCGTAAATTTGATGAGGCGCTGAAAATAATGCCCACCGACCAAAGAGCCAGCTCCGCCGCTGCTAAGGGACAGGATTACTGTAATAAACTCTTTGCATTAGAGCGTGAGTTCCAAGAACTCCCACCTGAACAGCGGTATGAAAAACGTCTCGAAAAAAGCTTTCCGATTGCGGAGGCGTTCTTGGCATGGGCAAAAACATTTGAGGGTACTGCCAAAACTCCAACCAAAGCAGCGGCAGACTATTTTGTAAACCAATGGGGGCATCTTAAAAACTTCTATGCAGATGGCCGTTTGGAAATTTCAAATAATCGTGCCGAGAGAAGTATCAAACCTTTTGTTATTGGGCGTAAGAACTGGTTGTTTTCCAATACCACAAAAGGAGCGCAAGCCAGCTCTGTTATCTATTCCATTATTCAAACCGCTATTGAAAATGGATTGCGCCCCTTCGATTATCTTGTGCTATTATTCGAAACTTTACCCAATTGCCCGTTATCTAAAATTGATGATTTAATGCCATGGAACGCAGAGGTTCAAGATATATGCAAAGCTAAAATTTGAACTCTCTAATTTTTCCGCATTTATTATAACGTCCTGGGGGAGAACTCTCATAGGCGTTTTTTATTTACCGCTTACTTTTTTTGGAAAAGATTAGGTTTTTGAAGGGCACAATGCATATTCTATTTATTTCCATAAAAATAGCTATATGTCACAATTATTGTGCGCCACATAGCTATTGCTGTTCTGTTCAACTCTCGCAAAAATGCATTAATTATCCATTACATAGAAATTGTCCGCCATCAATTGGAAAATATTAGGTTTTTGAAGGGGACAGGCTATTTTTCTTACTCAATTTCTTGTTACTATAAACACATATAAAAGTCCTATGTGAAGAACTATTAAACTAATAATTAGCGCTATTTTTCTTGTCTTCTTACTAAATCTATTCAAGTAAAAAAGAGTGGAAATTATTGTTATAGCAACAACAAAGATATAAAAGCTAATAAACAGTAATATACCCATTTTTTGCCCCCATTGTTATCTATTTAGAATCCTGTCTATAGAGTTATGATATTGGGCTTTGGCATCCTCATTGTGCCATCTAAATACTTCAACAGAGCTAGACCAGCCTCTCCGCTCGGTTACAAAACCAGCAAGACCTTCCTTTAATGCTTCAGACATTGCAATTTGCGCCCATATTGCAGCCTCTCTTACATTATTCAAGTTAGTTCCAGATATTCCGCCTGCTGCAAAAACTGCTCTTT
>JAITUM010000128.1 GCA_031286305.1 Candidatus Fibrimonadaceae bacterium
ATTCCGCATAGCGTTCAACTCCGCCTCACTGCTAGGCCAAGAAGCCTCCATCGAAAGCTGTATAGAACCCGCGCCATCAAAATTAGGCTGAGTCTGAGTTATCTGAAGCCGCGGAAAAAGAATAGCAAACTTAGACCCGCCTCTCGTAGCCACAAGCTTACACTGCAAGGTCGCCTCATCACGCTCCCAATTCTCGTAAACAGTCTTATCATGCAAATAAATAGTCAAATCAAGCGTAATGCTACTCTTACCGCTAGGCAAAGGCTCCGCCCTCGAAAGGCCGTCATTGCTCGTTCCCGTAGGCGTGTTATCCTCCGAAAGACCATGACTAACCTTCGCAGAAAACTCAGTCACAGAAACCGATAAAAGACCTCCACCCACAGAACCTATCTCACACTTAAAATCCGAAAGCTGAAACCACTCATCAAAAGCAGCCCCATAACTCCAACTCGCCGTGCTCTCCTTAGAATCTTCCCTATCTATACGCTCCGCCGGGCCGCTAATGGTTATCTGCAAAGGATTCTTAGCCGAACAAGCCATCTCCAATTCCTTAACAGCTACATTTCGGGCATGCTGAGCATAAGGACCAAGCTTCTGGCTTACGCATAAATACGTGTTTATACGATCTTTATCATGAGAACCTGCTAACGTGGCTTCCTCTTGAGTATACTTCCTCTGATTCTTGCCCTTTGGCGGCACAACAAAAAAATGCTTATAATAACCAGAGCTTTGTGCCTGCACAGGCCCCGCAACACTTGCATAGCCAAGAGAGGCCAACATTATGCGCTCAAGACCTTGCGTGTAACCTTTAACATTCAAAGAAGCTAGCGTAGGCAACTCCGCCGTTTTACGCTTGTTCCCGCTAAACTGGGTACCGTTCATTGCGGCATCAGTGTAATATTCAACGCCCTTTTGAAACTCGGCATTTGCCTCTGTGGGTATTTTGTCCCCTGCGCCAGGCTTGTTATCATTTGAACCACCGCCATAGAGGTCGGCAGGATCGGTTTGAAGTTGTTTTTCGAAACAGATAGCATGTTCAATGCTAAAGTCTTGAGTAGCGGTGTTTTCAAGCATATTCATACTCCTTTTGGGGGGTTATCATTGGTAAAATAGAAAATACTGATTTACTTGCTTGGGAATACTCGCCTTTGGCGATTCACCATCAGCTTAATCTGCCAAAATCATAGAAGTCATATTTAATAAAATCTATGAACTTTTTGTGAAACTGTAGCTGTTACATAGGCTCCTGAACTTGTGGCTGTTTGAATCACTTTACCATCTCTATATATACTAACAACTACGCTTCCTAATTCGCCATTATTTTTTGCCGAAATATAAGCCGAGTAAACTTTATAGTCGTCATCATCGCGATAAAAATTTGGCTCAAATTCCTTAGACCAAGGAAGTGAAATGTCATTTAATTCCTCAACGTTACCACTTGCACTATGCATGGTAATATGAACCGAAGAAGCTGTTCCTGTTACTTCATATTTTATAGTTTCAACATAAGAGTATAACTCTTTGTCACAACCCATCGCCAACAAACACAGCAAAACTAAACCAAGCCCTTTTACGCTAAGGGAAGCTACAGTAGATAGCTTGGCGATATTTCCAAACATATTTGCACTCCTTTGTGTCTATCTCTTTGAATATAGCAAAATACATTTACTACTTTTTAAAAATGAAAGCACTCTTCATTTCACTATTGCTAGCTTTTGCTGCTTATGGGCAGCAAATAAATACGGTAGATAACGAGGAACACAGAATAAGACTTGGAATAGGAGGTATGTGGGGTTTGTATTATACTTCTTCAAAAGCGATATTCAAAGAAATAACAAATTTTGAATTTGATTTTACTGATGGAACCGGATTAAAAATTGGATTATTATTGAATATTCCTATTCATACTGAAAACGACAGACAATTAGTCTTTGGCTCAGAATTATATTATACTTACAGATGGCTTTATGCTGTTGTTCATGATGGGGGAACAACTCCAGCTATCGCAGGAATACACGAGCGCGCTATAAATGTTCCATTATTGGTTAAATATCGCTTTCTTGATGTTATGCCTGGGTACATTCCCAGCACATATTTAGAGGGCGGGGTTCAATTTGGATTTCCGTTAGAAACAACTATAGAAAAAGCTAATGGTTATTCCGAAACATATACTAATAGAGAAAACTTTGATCTTGATATTATTGTGGGTGCCGGTTATGGCGAAAGTATTTTTGCGGGCATAAGGTTCGGTTATTCTTTAGGAAATTTTAACAGTACTTTTAATGGTTCGCTCGGTTTTTTTTCAGATATTACACTAATGTGGCTTTTCTAAAAATTACTGTTGCTGAATAACAGTTAGAATATCATTCTCAAAATATAGATGATAATCCGAATAAACCCATTGCTCATTCTTTTCTGACACATTTATTTTCTTAGGTTCGCTCCGTGCCAGCTTACACATTTCTTTTGTCATCCCTATTTTAACTTCACCTTGAAGTATAGCATTCCAAATATCTTGTCCAAATTTCTCTTTGTAATTATCTGCTTCATCTTTAGTAAATATATTATGAAATCTATTTTCTGTCATATGTTCTCCTATTTCCCCTACAATCCTTTCATAACGAACAGCTAATGTCTGCCCATCACCATCTTTAAACACTAAAGAAAGAGCGTAATTTCTTTCGTCAATTGTTAAATCTATACATTCCCATTCTTTTCCTAATTCAAAATTAATCCTCTGACCAGTATTAATGTCAAAATCACTATCTTTGCCAAAACTAAATGGCTGTGTTTTGTCTGGATTTAACCGCTGTATATTACCAAACACAAATGTTTGCCCAATCGTTCGCTGTTTTAGTTTTTCAAAAAAGCCAACGACAACAAAAGGAAATAAATGCCTATATTTTGCATCGTATCTAAAATAAACAATGTCATTAGATGATTTTTCTTGTAATTTCAAATAATATTTATCGTTTAATGAACTTCTTGGGTGCCTAATTACTTCAAGAACTTTAAAATATTTTCCTGCCAATTCATTATATTTAGAACTTAAGCCTTCGCTACAACATTTATAAATATTATTTCTATTAAGGGCACTTTTTACATTTTCATTATAATCTATATAAAAATCTCTATACCCAAATTTTCTTAATTTTTCATGCTGAACTTTCAAATAAAATTCCTGCCCAACATATTTAGAAACATCTTTACCTAAATAATTACTTAAGCTGTCATAAGCATCAATTTTACCAACCGTTTTAGTTACTGTAATTTGCCCAAAAGCAACTGTTACTATTAATGTAGTTATCAAAACTATTTTTTTCATTTCCAATCTCCTAGCGTCTGCAACTGATGATATAATAGAAAAAACAATATAAAAGCAGCCTTTTTAATAATAGCTCCGCAAGATGAACAAAACATCTCGTCTTCTGCTTTTTGCTGGGGCTCGGACATTAATTTACCTACCTCTTTTTTTTCTTATTAATATATTTATTATATCATCTTTTACACAACGCACAGACATTAATGAGGCTTTATCATCTTCATAATCAGCTACTTCGTTAGAATCATCGTAAAACATAGAGGTGTATTTAGCAGAAAATGCCAAGAATTCTTCTGCTTTCCACCAATAACCTGCGGTACCTATTAATTTAAACTCGGCGTGAGGACAACAATTATGCTTTCCACCCGGAAGAGCCGAAAAACCATATTCATCTGTGCCATTACTTTTTTCCCAGCCGCTTTTTGCTCTGAGCTTATTCCTGCTGCCAACATAATCGTACAAATCATCCCATTCATATTCACTTGGCAAATGCCAACCGAATGGGCAAACGCCTTTAAGTTCCTTAGCTCCTAAATTAGCTTCAGATATATTGTAATGGGTTTTATCGTGTCTGCCACTAACAGCCTCTGCCCAACTATAGAGTCTGCCATATTTTTCACAATTAGCAGGATCGTCATTGTAGCATCTGCCAATACTATTAACTCCGTCATAATTTAGATTTTCGGCCATCCAAATTTGCTTGCCTATTTTAACGGTTTTATATTTTTTACCATCCCGAGAGTCAGTTAATATTCCACTTTCTTTGTCATAGTAAAAAGATGTTTCTTTGTTATAGTAGTAGGAAATTATGAATACTGTAGCAAACAAAAGGCCTATTACACCAAAAATGAGCCCAAGCAACCACGCAGGTTTTTTTTCATGCGAAATGCCCTTCGGACTAGGATCATATTCATTTTCGCCTGTTTGGCTATCTATGCAACCCAACACTATAGTAAAAATCATTGATAAAATCGAAGCTCCTGTTACCACAGCATTTGACGAGCCTTCAATGAGAAAACCAAGAGATGAGATGATGTATATAAAAAAATATATAACAATCCACGAACCGCTTTTACCTATATCATGCGCGCGGCGAACATATACTGCGAATCCAGGTAGAAGTACAGCTAGCAGATACGAGTAAGATAAAATTGAAGTACCGTCTTCCCCAAAAATAATAGTATCAAAAATTGACAATATAAACACAGTGATATACATAAAAAGAGTAAATCCCCAAAACTCCCTTCTCCTTGCCCTGCCTTTAAAATTTGCGTAATTCTTAAGGCATTTCACATGGTATCCAAACAGAGAAAGTTTTTCCACTTCGGCAACCTTCGGCGTCACATCTACGGCAGGTTTTAGCACCGCCTCCTCGGCACGCATAGGCTTTACCCCGCATTTTGGGCAAATCCATGCAGCCTTTTTAATAATAGCTCCGCAAGATGAACAAAACATCTCGTCTTCTGCTTTTTGTTGCGGCTCAGACATCTTAACCCTCCATCCCCCTCATCGGATTCCGCCCTTCCTTGCTAGTCACCAAAACCCCAACAACACTAGCCTCCGACCAAGCAACATCACCTCTCTCATCGCCAAAAGAATTCCGCATAGCGTTCAACTCCGCCTCACTGCTAGGCCAAGAAGCCTCCATCGAAAGCTGTATAGAACCCGCGCCATCAAAATTAGGCTGAGTCTGAGTTATCTGAAGCCG
>JAITUM010000221.1 GCA_031286305.1 Candidatus Fibrimonadaceae bacterium
CCCCCCCTATAGGCTTTGCATATCGGCGCGCTTGGGACATGGGACAAGCGGCGTGCAAAACTACGTTGTCCGGGACATGGGACAAGCGGTATCCAGAGCCACGTTGTCTGAGAATAAGCATAAGATTTATGCAAATTCATGTCCCAGCCAACGAAGCTCAGCGCTCCGCTTGTCCCATGTCCCAAACAACGCGACTTTACATTTCGCTTGTCCCAAAAAATTTCACAACGAATTTTCCTTTCAAAACAGGAGCACGCTATGAACCGTTTTAAGTTCTCTTCATTCACAACCCATAAAAGCACTTTTTTTGCTTGGGTAATACTAACGTTAACATTCGGCTTTTTTAGCCTTGCGCAAGCATCGCCGTCTATTACTACGGCAAGTTTGCCGGATGGCAAGGTTGGGCAGTATTATTACGCTGAGCTTTCTGCAAGCGAATCCGGCACATGGAGCGTAACAGGAGGTGAATTGCCGCCGGGGCTTTGGTTAGGGGACTGTTTCTCCGCTCATTGCATTAATGGTTCTCCTGAACTCTCCGGTTCTTACACATTTGCGGTTAAGGTTGAAAACCCGAATGGCAGCGATACAAAGAATTTTACCATAAACATCGTAATGCCAGAGAAGCCAATCATCACAAAAACAAACTTGTCAAATGGTAAAGTAGGCGAATCTTACGGAGATAATTATTTTGGCTATTCTCTGAGTTCCTATGCAAACGAAATAGGTAGATGGAGCTTGGTAGCCGGTAAATTGCCGCCTAATCTTCAAATTGAGTACATGTCCTACAGCTATAGTACCCCTGAAGGTTATGTTTGCGGAACACCCCTAGTTCCGGGCACGTTTAATTTTACGCTTAGAATAACAAATGCGGCTGGCTTTGATGAAAAAGAATTTACCATTATAATTGAAGGAGATCCGCTTCCTCCTCCGTTTATCACCACAGATGGAGTTTTATCGAATGGTGAGGTTGGTAGCTCTTATAATGTGCAACTTTATTCAAGTCATCCAGTTGCCGAATGGAGCATAGTAGAAGGCAGTTTACCGCCGGGTCTTAGCATTACTAAATCTAATTATGATTCTTACTATCAGCAACAAACTTCCATTTACGGAACGCCCACAACGGCGGGTACATATACCTTTACGGTTAGAGCAGAGACTGGTGATAATTACCACGAAAAACAATTTACTATTGAAATTCTTCCCATGAAAGCACCAATTATTTCAACAAATGCCGGTCCTTTGCAAGGCGGCAAGGTGGGTGAACACTATAATTCAAATACAGGTTGTATGTTTGGCATTGGAACGTGTATTTCCTCCGACCGAGCTGCTACATGGAGCGTAGTAGGTGATTTGCCTCCGGGGCTTTGGCTACGGGATTACGGCTACAATAGTTATAATACTTACATTTACGGCACTCCTACTGCATCCGGCAATTTTACATTCACAATTAGGGCTGAAAATTCGGGTGGTAGCGACACTAAAACTTTTAGCATAAACATTGCTAAACCCGATATTCCGGCAATTATAACCAGCACGTTGCCAAATGGCGAAGTTGGCAATAGCTATAGAGTGTATCTTAGCATAAATGGATTTGGCACACGAAGCATAGTAAAAGGTGAATTGCCCCTTGGTCTTGATATCAATTCTTCCTACAGTTACGATGGCTTCGGAATACCCCTAAGTGACATTTTCGGAACGCCCTTAATGCCCGGCATATTTAAATTTACGCTTAGGGTAGAAAATGAATCTGGCTTTGATGAAAAAGAATTTACCATTGAAATCACAGGCGACCCGCTGCCGCCGCCAAGCATCACTGACGGATACTTACCCGAACGTGAAGTAGGTGTTTGGTATAACGGTAACATTAATGCAACAAGTTATGCTAAATGGAGCATAGTAGAAGGTGCTTTGCCGCCTGGTCTTACTATTTCAGGTAGCAATATTTACGGAACACCCACAGAGCATGGTTCTTTCACTTTTAAAGTTAAAGCTGAAAATGGTGCAGGTAGTGACATAAAAGAATTTACTATTGTAATTCTTCCTGTGAAACCGCCAACAATTACCACGGAAAGTTTAGCAAATGGCGAAGTTGGCATACATTATTATGCAGGGCTTAACTCAATAAGCGAAACTGCTGTGTGGAGCATATCGGAGGGCATTTTGCCGCCTGGATTAGGACTTGGCGGCTCTAGCATTGACGGAACACCCACAGAACAAGGCACCTTCACTTTCACAGTTATGGCAACAAATGCCGCTGGACAAAGCGACACAAAAACATTTACCATTGTAATTGAAATG
This sequence comes from Candidatus Fibrimonadaceae bacterium, assembly GCA_031286305.1. Classification (GTDB taxonomy): domain Bacteria; phylum Fibrobacterota; class Fibrobacteria; order Fibrobacterales; family Fibrobacteraceae; genus Fibrimonas. Next base: position 2,299 of record JAITUM010000221.1, read on the forward strand.
CCGGAAGCTCCGAAAATTACCACAGAAAGTTTGCCGAGAGGCGGCGGGGATTATTATTATTATTCTAATTATTATTATGAACAGCTTTCCGCAACCAGCAACGCTGAATGGAGCATAGTAGGAGGCAATTTACCGCCTGGCTTTGAGCTTCGTTCCAATGGCTACATTTCCGGTTATGCTTACGGAGACTATTCCACACCGGAAACATTTACCTTTACCGTTAAGGCAACAAATGGTGCTGGCAGTGATACAAAAACTCTCTCCATTACGCTTGGAGGAGCGGATGCACCGAAAATTACCACGGAAAGCGTGCCTAAAGGCAAACTGCACGATTCGTATTCTGCATGGTTTGGTGTTAGTTTTAATGCCACTTTTAGCATAGTACACAGTGATTTACCGAATTGCGAGTTTAATGATTATAGTTATCGCTCAGCTGGGATTAAATGTGGAATTCTTAACACGTCAGGTACTTACAGCATTACTATAAGGGTTGAAAATTCGGCTGGTTATGACGAAAAAACTTTTACCATTGAAGTTGAAGGGCTGCCACCATCCCAGCCATTTATCACCACAACAAGTCTATGCGATGGCGAAGTAGGCGTATCTTATGGTGGTATTCATTGTGATTGGTTTCATTCAAAGGAGCCAGTTGCCGAATGGAGCATATCGGCAGGTGCTTTGCCAAACGGTCTTAGCTTGCAATCTTTTTTTGGTTACGGTTATCACGAAGCTTACATTGAAGGAACACCCACAACAGTAGGCCCTTTTACCTTTACGGTTAGAGCAGAAAACGGCGATAATTTTCACGAAAAAGAATTTACTATTATAATTGCAGAACAGCAACCGCCAGCAATTTATTCAAAACAATTGCCAAAAGGTGAAGTTGGCGGGGAATATCTTGATAGAAGTTTTTATGGGTCGGTAACGATAGAAGCAAGTCGCTTTGCTAAATGGAGCATAATAGGCAACTTGCCACCCGGGCTTGATTTTGAAGAAAATGGCAGTAATATTGGCATTTCCGGAATACCCACGCAAGTAGGCGTTTTCCCCTTTAAAGTTAAAGCAGAAAACGATGCCGGCTCTGATGAAGAGTCATTTAGCATTGAAATAGTTGCAACGCAGTTCCCAACTATTACCACAACAAGTTTGCAAAATGGAACGCTCGGCAGTTACTATCCTTTTGGCAACCAACCACACCTTCAATCAGCAAGCCTGTCTGCCACGTGGGAAGTTATAAATGGCAAATTACCACCCGGTCTTAGTGTCAGCTCTGACGGCAGGATTTCCGGAACACCTACAGAAATAGGTACCTTTACTTTCACAGTCAAGGCAACAAATGGCGTTGGGCAAAGCGATACAAAACAATTCTCAATTACGGTTAGGCTTATCACAACAGAAAGTCTGCCAAAAGGCATGGTTGGTGTGGAATATAATGGAAGTATCAGCGCAGGTTATGGTTATGCCTCTGCCGCATGGAGCGTAGTAGAAGGTGCTTTGCCACCGGGTCTTGAAATTTCTAGTTATGGTTCTTCTGCTACAATTTCCGGAACTCCAACGCAGCTAGGCACATATACCTTTACGATTAAGGCAGAAATAAATATGGGTAATATGGGTTGCCCTCCTCCAGGATGCGGCGGTAAGACTATTAGCGAAACAAAAGAATTTACCATTGTAATTGAAGCACCGCCTGCGCCATTTATCACCACAGGAAGTTTGCCAAATGCAGAAGTTGATGCAAACTACAGTGTAAAATTAGAATCAACGGTTTCGGGTACATGGAATTTAACAGCAGGCACATTGCCGCCCGGTCTCATGCTTAACCTCGATGGTTCCATTTCCGGAACTCCTACAACAGCAGGCACATTCACCTTCACAGTTAAGGTAACAAATATGACCGGATCGGCTACGAGAGAGCTTAGCATTACAGTTTTAGATAAACAACTGCCAACCATTCTCACGACAAGTTTGCCAAATGGTAATTATGGAGAAAAGTATCATTATAAGCTTGAATCGGCAAGCCTGTCTGCTACATGGGAAATTATAGCCGGCGATTTACCGCAAGGTCTTTGGCTCACTGAGTGTGGTCAAATTAACGGTGAATTCGAAGAAGTAGGTACCTTCACCTTCACAGTCAAAGCAACAAATGCTGCTGGGCAAAGCGATACAAAGCAATTCTCAATTGCTATTAGGCTTATTAGCACAACGAGTTTGTCAAATGGTATGGTTGGCCAGTCTTATTGGGAAGGACTTTCTAGTTGGGGTTATACCGAATGGAGCATAGTGCCGGGTGTAGGTACTGGTTTGCCGCCCGGTCTTAACTTTTCTTGCCCTTACTCTTATGTCTGCTCTTTTTCTGGAACACCTACACAAGCAGGCACATTTACTTTTGCTGTTAAAGCAGAAATGGAAAATTATTACACCGGTGGTACTGTTAGCGAAACAAGGGAGTTTACCATTGTGATTGAACTGCCGCCAAAGCCGAAAATCAATACAATAATGCTGCCAACAGGTGAACTCGGTGAAGAATATAACATGCATATTTGGGCAGAGCACGCTTCGTTGCTGGATATAAAAGACTTGCCGAAAGGTTTGGATTACTATTGCAGTAGCAGTTACCCTGAATGCGAAATTTATGGAATTCCTACAGAATTAGGTGTTTTTAACATTACAATTGAAGCCGAAAATATAACAGGTACAGATACAAAAATCCTTAGCCTTATAATTAAAGAACCACAAACTCCAACCATTATCACAACAACTTTGCCAAATGGCCGAGCTGGTGAATGGTACGAGGATATTCAGATTGAATCACGAAGTCCTTCTGCAATATGGAGTGTAATAAATGGCGAATTACCGAAAGGCTTTGAGCTTACTGATGGTGGTTATATTTACGGTTACCCCGAAGAAGCTGGTACTTTTACTTTCATCGTAAAGGCAGAAAATAGTTCTGGCAGTGACACAAAGCAATTTACCATTGTAATTGAACCATTATCTGCGCTAATGATTACAACACAAACACTGCCCATTGGCGAAATTGGAATGGATTACAGAGCAGGAATACAAGCAAATCGCTACGTTGCATGGACTGTAGAAGGCTTGCCACTGGGTCTTAGTTTTCGGAGCGCTGGTGATAGTAGCTATATTGCCGGAACACCTTTGGTAACAGGTACTTTTACTGTTGCAATTAAGATAGAAGAAAAAGAGAGAAGTGCAACAAAAGAATTTACTATTGAAATAGTAGAACCAAAAAAGCCTGTTATTGTTACTACGAGCTTGCCAAAAGGCACGGTATACGAGTACTATGAAGAACAGCTTGTTTCAACAAGCCCTTCTGCTGAGTGGAGCATAGTGGAGGGCGAGTTGCCAAAAGGTCTTTGGCTTGGTAGTTATTTCTATGATGGTTATTACCGTATCTCCGGCGAACCCGAAGAAGCTGGTACTTTTAATTTTACTGTCCAAGCGAAAAATAACTTTGGCGAAGATACAAAGGCTTTCAGCATTGTAATTGACTTGCCGCCACTACCGATAATTACCACACTCGCTTTGCCAAACGGCGTTGTTGGCGAACAATACTCTGCATCTATTCTTTCGGAAAATAATGGCACAATGAATTTGAAAACCGGCAGCAGCTTGCCTTTGGGCTTTAATTATATTTGCGAAGATACTTGGTGCGCAATTGGGGGAGTGCCCACAACAACCGGCGATTTCTCCTTTACTTTTGTGGCTACAAATATAAGCGGCTCTGTTGAAAAAACTTATACCATTGCAATAACCGAAGAATTGCAAGCACCGGTAATTCTTACAACAACTTTGCCAAATGGCAAGGTAGGCGAAGAATACTTTGAAATGCTCATTTCAGAAAGCATTGCCTGGTGGAGCTTAGAAAGCGGTAGCTTGCCGAATGGCCTCAGCATTAGTTCTAATGGTATTATTTCCGGAAACCCAAAAGAAGCAGGTAGCTATACTTTTGCAATAAAAGCAGAAAACGATGCCGGCAGCAATATAAAAAGCTTTAGCATAGAAATTGAGGGTATTTTATATCCGCCGATGATTGCTACTACAAGCTTGCCAAACGGCAAAACTGACACAGATTATTTGCAAGTTATTAGCGCAACAGGCAGCAGCCCGATTGCATTCAGTCTTGAGCTTGGTAGTTTGCCTACCGGTTTAACGCTTTCTGCAAGCGGTGTCCTTTCCGGCACGCCCACCACTGCTGGTACCTATACTTTCACAGTTAAGGCAGAAAACAGTATTGGCAATGTTACAAGGCAATTTACCATTGTAATTGCAACAGACCAGCAACCGGACTACACTGTTACTATTACCCAGCCAAGCAATGGAGTTATAATTGTTCTCAATGGTTCCACAGTGGTAACATCTGGGATGCAGCTTCCGAGCGGCACAGTATTGACATTGGTAGCTGCAGCGAATTCCGGTTACAATTTTGTAAAATGGTGGGATGACAACACAAACTTATCTCGAGAATTCACGCTAACTGCAAGCACAACAATTTCTGCAACCTTTGCCGGAGGAAGCACCCCCATCCTCTCCAGCCAATTGCAGCTTGCTACTAGCCACTCTCCGGTCTACTACACGCTAAAAGGTCAACCCCTTGGCACGCAAAAACCCACAACACCAGGTGTGTACATAGAATACCGCTCTGGCATTGTGAAGCGCATAGCGGTGAAGTAAGCAAGAGAGGGTAGCGCGCAATCAGTAGAAGAGTTCGTTAAGTTTGATTAGATTTCTGTTATGCAATAAGGATTTTAATTTCTACATTCTTACTATAACTATGGCAGAAAGTATGAGTTTAGAGTTTTACAATTATATAGGAAAGTTTCAAGGACCTCCTGCGGAGGGTCTTTGATGGCAAATACAGTAAAAAAGTTTAGAGAACAGATTTTAGAAAATACCATAGGTTTAACTCGTGATCAGGTTGTATTTTTTGTGTGGCTTTGTGCGGTGCGATCCCTGCCTTTTATAGGAGCATTCGGTAACTTTAACTTTTGGAGGGAAAATTATCGGGTCAAGTGTTTTTATGCCGTTATAAATGCCATAGATATTACTGTTAGCGTTCGCTATGCCACCCGCGATGCCCGCGATGCCGCCCGCGATGCCAGCTATGCCGCCAGCGCCGCCGCCCGCGATGCCCGCGATGCCGCCAGCTATGCCCGCTATGCCGCCAGCGATGCCAGCTATGCCGCCAGCGCCGCCGCCAGCGCCGCCGCCCGCGATGCCGCCAGCGCCGCCGCCCGCGATGCCAGCTATGCCGCCCGCTATGCCGCCAGCGCCGCCCGCTATGCCGCAGTGCGTGGTATTAATTTGGATAAAATAATTTATGAGGACCTTTCATACATTAAAGCAAATGTATATGACAAGTTTAACAACGACACTAGTTTGTATGGTGAAGTTTGGGATAACTTTCAAAAAACGCTTAAAGATATTGGTTGTGGTTATTGGGGTAGATTGTACGGAGATATATTTAAGAACGGATTCCAAATTAATAAAGAAGCGCTAGAGATGCGCTTGAGTGTGCCGCAAGAAATAAAAGAACAAGGAGCTAAAGCTGTTGCCGATTATTTAGAAGAAATGGAATTAACAGGGAGCGAAAACTTAAACGAGGCACGTATCATAATTCTCGGTGAAAAAGGCGCAGGAAAAACTTGCCTTGCACGGCGATTACGTTATCCAAAAACTCCGATGACCAAATCAGATGAAAGCACTGAAGGGGTTGACACCACAACATGGAGAATAAAAGGTAAAGACACTTCATCAACCGTTAACGCGCATATATGGGATTTTGCCGGACATGTTATAACTCATGCCGCTCATCGTTGCTTTCTTTCAGAGCGATGTTTATATATTTTAGTATACGATGGACGCACTGAGAGGCGCAATCAGATTGAATACTGGCTTGATCATGTCAGAACTTACGGCGGTGATGCTCCTGTTCTTATTCTTGTAAACAAGTTTGATAATAATAAGCCGGATATACCTGAAAACACATTAAAAAGAAAATATCCTTTTATAGTGGATTTTGTTTATTTTTCAATTGACAAAGATACTAAAGAACTAGAAGCGTTTCGCGCGAAAACTTCCGAGCTTATACGTGATAATCCTGTATGGAATAACCAAAAAGTGCCGTCGAACTATTATAAAGTTAAGAACACTTTAGGAAAATCTTTTGCTGATAAAAAAGACTATATTACTAAAGATGATTTTTATGCAAAAGCTAATGAAAATGATGTTACGGATAAAGAAAAGCAAAACCATCTCCTTGATGTTTTACATTCATTGGGGATATGTCTTTGGTATAAGGATATCGAAGGATTTAATACGCTGGTTTTAAATCCTGATTGGATAACCAATGGAATTTACAAAGTGATTAACTGGGCGCATAACGATTCAAAGCATACAATATTTTTTGATGATTTTGAAAAGATTTTTAGCGATGACGAGAAAAAACGTTACCCGAAAGATCAGTTTAATTTTATTTTAGAGCTCATGAAAAAATATGAATTAGCGTATTCAAAGGAAGACAGTGTAATTACAATACCACATTTATTAAAAGAGGACCAGCCGGCGAAGCTACCGAATTTTCCTATTGAAGAAAGCTTAATGATTAAATATGTCTCTGAACAGTCGTTACCGCCTAATACTGTTTGTCGGCTTATTGTAAGGCGTCATGAAGAAATTAGAAATGATGACGAGGTATGGCGATATGGCGTTGTTTTGAAATACGAAAAAAATACCATAGCTTTAGTATGCGAAGAAGGTCGTAACATTATAATAAAGGTGAAGGGTGATAATAAAAGTGAGTATATTTCAAAGCTTAGGGAAACTATGAATGAGATACTCGACAGCTATAAATCCCAGAAACCTGAGTTACAATATAGAATAGTCGAAATAGGAGAAAACATTCCTCAGCAAGCAATACGGCAAAGCGAAGATGACGGCATATTATTACCTTATGAAACTATCAAAACTTATGCTGAAATGGGACAACAATACCTTCATCCACAATCAAAGTCATTCATTAATTTAGAATATACCGCTCAAATATTTAATATAACCAATAATATAAATGTAAATAGTAACAATAACAGTAATAATACAATTACCAATACCAATACCTTTAATTTTAACGATTGCAATATAAACTTGCAAGGTGATATTAATTCTTTAATCCGTGCTTTAGATTCAACAAAGGATTCAGATATTATTGAAGGATTACGGAACGTTGTTTCTGATTTAGAGGAAGCGGAAACAGTTGAATCACCGGAGAAAGTGAAAAAAAACGGGCTTCTCAGGAGGTTAAGCTATTTTATTAAGGATTTAGGCGATGAAAACTCACGAACATATAAAGTGATTAGTGGTTTAAAAAATGGTATCGACACTGTTAAAAAAATTATTGAAACATACAATGGTATTGCCATGTTGGCAGGTTTATCGTAAGCGCCAAAGCTACGCCCTATAATTAGGGGCTTCTTTTGTTATTGCAACACCGTGTGGGTGGCTTTCTCTTAAACCTGCGCTTGTAACTTGTATAAAGCGAGCTTTGGTTCTTAGCTCTGCTAGGTTTTTTGCGCCAACATATCCAAGACCTTGACGAATTCCGCCTGTGAGCTGGTAAACCAATTCCTTTAACGGACCTTTGTAAGGAACTCTGCCTTCAATGCCTTCCGGAACAAATTTCGAATCATCTTCCTCTTCAATATCGTTCTGAAAATAACGGTCTTTGGAACCTTCTTTCATGGCTCCTATAGAGCCCATTCCACGATAGCTTTTATATGTGCGACCATCTGCCAAAATAATTTCGCCCGGGCTTTCTTCCGTGCCCGCCAAAAGACTGCCAAGCATAACGGCATGAGCACCTGCAGCTAAAGCCTTTACAATTTCGCCGGAATATTTTATTCCACCATCGCCAATTATACTAACGCCATGCTTTGCAGCTTCTTTTGCGCATTCCAAAATTGCGGTGAATTGCGGAACGCCAATGCCCGCTACAACCCTTGTGGTGCATATGGAGCCGGGCCCAATACCAACTTTCACAACATCTGCGCCACACTTTGCCAACTCCTTTACAGCCTCGGCGGTAGCTACATTTCCACCAACCAAAGTTAAGTGCGGATAAGCTTTTTTTAGCGTTTTAACAATGTTGCGAACATTTATATGATGTCCGTGAGCGGTATCTACAACAAGCATATCAACGCCGGCTTCAACTAAGGCAGCTACACGGTCAAGGGTGTCTGGAGCGGTTCCCACAGCGGCACCCACGCAAAGCTGACCATTGGAATCAAGGCAAGCTTCCGGGTTAAATTCTCTTTTCAAAATATCGGTTAGGGTTATAAGACCTTTTAAATTATTTTTGCTATCCATGAGCAGAAGCTTCTCTATGCGATTTTTGTTTAAAATCTTTTTTGCCTCTGCAAGTGAAATTTTAGGCGGTGCGGTTATAAGTTTTTTTGTCATAACATCTTTGACTTTTAAGCTGCGGTCTGCAACTGTGCGTAAGTCTCTGCCTGTGATTATGCCAACGAGTTTGCCGTTAGAAAGCACAGGGAAACCGCTGATTTTTAGCCTTGCAGAAATTTCAAAAGCATTTGAAACCGGTTCGTTGGCATCTAGAGTCACTGGGTCTAGCACAACGCCGGAACCCCATCTCTTAACTTTTCGAACCTCACCTGCCTGCGCTTCAATGCACATATTTTTGTGTATAACGGAAATTCCGCCTTGCAAAGCAAGGGAAATGGCAAGCGGAGCGGTTGAAACCGTGTCCATGGCGGCACTTAAAATCGGAATATTGAGTTTTATTTTCCCAATTTCGGTTTTCAAAGAAGTGTGCGCAGGCAGCACTTCAGATGCCCTCGGCGGAATAATCACATCATCAAACGTTAGAGCTAGTTTCATGCTACCCATGCACCAAATATAGTAATTTAGCTAAGCTCTTCTTTCATCCCTGCTTGCACTGCCGTTATTGCTATGGTGTAAACAATATCGTCTACTAGTGCACCGCGCGAGAGATCGTTCACGGGTTTGGCCAAGCCTTGGAGCATAGGGCCAATGCTGATTGTGTTTGCTGTGCGCTGAACTGCTTTGTAAGTTGTGTTGCCAGTGTTCAAGTCCGGGAAAACCAGCACGGTGGCACGTCCGGCTATGTGGCTGTTGGGTGCTTTTGTGCGAGCCACAGATTCCATTATCGCTGCATCATACTGCATGGGTCCGTCTATCTCAATGTCCGGGCGAAGCTCTCTCACTTTTTGCGTGGCTTTTTTTACCTTTTCAACGTCTTCGCCTTTGCCGCTCTCACCGGTGCTATAGCTGAGCATTGCAACTCGTGGGTCAATGCCAAAATTGCGGGCTGTATCTGCGCACTGGATTGCTATCTGAGCAAGCTCGTCTGCGTTGGGGTTGGGGTTTATGGCGCAATCGCCGTAAACAAGCACCTGTGTGGGCAGGCACATAAAAAACACCGAGCTTATGAGTGAGGTTCCGGCATGAGGTTTAATTATGGTGAGTGCAGGGCGAATGGTATCTGCTGTGGAATGAATTGCACCGCTCACAAGGCCGTCTGCATCGCCGGATTTCACCATCATGGTTCCAATCCAAATATTATTCGCAAGCAATTCCTTGGCGCTTTCTTCGGTCATTCCCTTGTGCTTGCGAAGCTCCATTAACAAAGGCACATATTTGGGCGCGAGAACTTCCGGATCTATAATCTCAAGGTCGGGAGGCAATGTCATGCAAATATTAGTTGCGGTTTTCTCAACATCCGCTCTTTTTGCAAGCAACAGGGGCTGTGCAATCTGCCTTTGCAGAGTTTGGATGGCTGCACGCAAGGTTCTTGGTTCGGAGCCTTCCGGCAAAACAATTTTAGCCTTGTATTTTTGCGCTTTTTTAATCAAAAAATTGCGGAACTCAGGCGGGCTCATTCTGTGCTCCCTGTTTTTCTTCAAAATACGTTCCCAAGGTTCTTCTTTAATGCCCGCTATTATAAATTCTTTGCTTGGATTTTCGCCGCCATGAACAAAAGCCAGTGCCGGCAAGCCACCGGATTTGCAAGCCTCTCTAAGAATATTTTCTCCATTTTCATCAACATTCAAAAATATGCAGCCTGCCATAAAGGCATTTGCTTTTTTGTGAAAGTGCGCTTCAATAAAAATTTCGCTAACAAGCTCTTCCGGCGTTTTTCCGGTTGCGCTTGCAACCAAAATGATGCTGGCATCAAAGGCAGAAGTTAACATGCGGTGGAGTTCTTTTTTATAAAACATGCCGATATCGGAAATTCCCTCAACTATCACCACATCATTTTTGGCAGATACCTTTGAGAGCTTGTCCACCAAAATCTCCATAATCATCTGCTCGCCATCAGAAAGAATGGCGTTTCGAATATCAATAAAAGGTATTCCCTTATCCCCGAAAGGGATAAATTTAGCTGCCCTCAACCCTTTTCTGCCTAAAGTCTCTAAAATTCCATCAGCTACATTCCCTAACGGAATGCCATTAGCCGCCGGTAAAAGAATATAGACATGCCTCATGGGAAGAATATAGAAAACAAATTTTTCTACATTTCACCTATGTCAAATTTCAATCAAACCGATGCACCGCAGAGCGGTGAAACCATAGCCGTTATTTCCACAAACCATGGGCAGATGAAGCTTCGCTTGTTTCCTGAAATAGTAGGGGAGGCAGCGGAGAACTTTATTGAGCTTGCACGTCAAGGTAAATATAACGATTCGCTTTTTCACAGAGTTATTGAAAACTTTATGATTCAAGGCGGGGATTTCACAAATAGAGACGGCACGGGTGGCCATGCTGCAAAGGGAGAAGGGGAGAACATAGGCGATGTTTACGACTCCCGCTTAACGCATATCAGAGGTGCGCTTTCTTGGGCAAAGACCTCAATGCCAAACTCTATAGGCAGCCAATTCTTTATTGTGCATTCAAAAAATGGGGCGCATTTTCTAGACCATCCCGAAGACGGTCACTCACATCAGGGTTACACAGTTTTTGGGCAGCTCTACGAGGGTTTTGAAACTTTGGACTCAATTGCATGCATTGACACTGACGGCAGGGACAAACCGCTGGAAGAGGTTGTTATTGAGAGCATTGTTGTGGAAAAAAATGGGAGTGAAGAATAAAAAAAATGAAAACGATTTACAATTTTAGCGCGGGGCCCAGCACGCTTCCTAAGCAGGCTACAGAAGAGGCATCCGCAGCCATAGCGAATTTTGCCGGAACAGGCATTGGTATCATGGAAATGAGCCACCGCACCAAGCCCATAGAAGGAATGGTAGAAGAGACGGAAAACCTTTTGCGTGAGCTTCTTTCTATTCCATCCGGTTATGAGGTTTTATTTTTGGGTGGCGGAGCTTCTTTGCAATTCAACATGGCACCGATGAACCTGCTTGACTCAAACGCAAGCGCAGACTATACAGACACTGGTGTTTGGGCAAACAAGGCTTTGAAAGAAGCAAAGAGATTTGGCAAAGTTAATGTTGTTTGTTCTTCTAAAGAAAGCGTCTATAATCACATTCCAAAAAAGTTTGAGCAAACTCCGGGTGCAGCATACCTCCACGTTACCAGCAACAATACCATTTACGGAACGCAGTGGAAAGAATTTCCTCAAACCGACACTTATCTTGTTTGCGATATGAGCTCCGATATTTTGAGCCGCCCTATAGATGTTTCCAAATTCGGGCTTATTTATGCAGGTGCTCAAAAAAACATGGGACCTGCAGGTGTGACAACGGTTATAGTTCGCTCTGATATCTTGGGCAAAATAGAGCGCGAAATTCCAACGATGCTGGATTATCGCACGCATATTTCAGAAAAATCAATGTTCAACACTCCGCCTGTATTTGCAATTTATGTTGTGAACCGAGTTTTGCACTGGCTAAAAAATCTTGGCGGTGTTGCTGCTATTGAAAAAACGAATATCGAAAAAGCCAATCTGCTTTACGAGGCTCTTGACAATTCCAAACTCTTCAAAGGCACCGCTGCAAAAGAAGATCGCTCTACAATGAATGTTCCTTTTGTGCTAAGTTCAGTTGTACCTGAAGCTCAAAAAGAAGCTGTTGAAAAAGACTTTTTAAAAGCCGCTGTAGAAAAAGGTTTGGAGCAACTCAAAGGTCACCGCTCAGTAGGCGGGTTCAGAGCCAGCATTTACAACGCAATGCCGGTTGAAGGCGTGGAAGCGCTGGTTACATTTTTGAATGAGTTTGAGAAGAAATTTTAGTCGTGTGTCAGGCTCTTGTTTGAGCATCTAATTTGGGCTGCCCTCACGGGTCAGCGCGAGGGGTGGGAGCATTCCCGGGCAGAAACGGAGTGCCTCGTTGTTTTCATTTTTTTCTAGACAAGGCGGGTCTGGACCAGAAACAATGATTAGCAAACGCAGAAACAGTTACAAAGAAAAATTTAGATGCGTTTGCCCTGCGAAAATACGCTAAAATGGTAGCTTAAGGCTTTTTAATTTAGTATATTATTCCTTTCAGTAGGAAACTTATGACAACTAAAATGATTCCAGGGTCGAAAGTCCCTTCCCTGATAGAAAAAGATATGCAGGAAAGCTACCTGCGTTATTCAATGAGCGTTATAGTAGCTCGTGCGCTACCGGACGTTCGAGATGGTCTTAAGCCTGTGCACCGCAGAGTGCTCTTTGGAATGCATGAGCTTGGGTTGACCCCCGCACCTAAGCCCACACGCAAAAGCGCAACCATTGTGGGTGAAGTTATGGGTAAATACCATCCACACGGCGATAGCGCAATTTACGATACCCTTGTACGCATGGCTCAAAACTTTTCGTTGCGTTATACTCTAGTGGATGGGCAAGGAAATTTTGGCAGCATGGATGGCGACCCTCCGGCGGCAATGCGTTATACCGAAGCGCGAATGACCAACTTTGCCGAGTTTATGCTGGAAGATCTGGATAAAGAAACAGTAAATTTCAGCCCGAACTTTGATGATACTCTGGAAGAGCCTGTGGTGCTACCTTCCGCGTTTCCAAATTTGCTGGTAAATGGTTCTGTGGGTATTGCCGTGGGCATGGCAACAAATATGGCTCCGCATAATTTAAGAGAGGTTACCGAAGCCATAAAAGCCGTTATAGATAACCCCGAAATTTCCAATGAAGAACTGATGGTTTTTGTTAAAGGTCCGGATTTCCCAACGGGAGCTATTATATGCGGCAGAGCCGGCATTAGAGAGGCTTACCTGACAGGTCGCGGAAAAATGAAGATTCGCGCCGATATTGAAGTTGAGATAGATTCCAAAGATAGGGTTCAGTTGGTTGTGAAATCCATCCCTTACATGGTGAACAAAAAAGAATTGCTGGAAAACATAGGCAAGCTTGTAAATGAAGGAAAAATAGAAGGTGTAAATAGAGCCAACGATGAAAGCGACCGCGAAGGAATGAGGATTGTAATCGGTCTGAAAAGAGATGCTGTGCCGGAAGTGGTAAAAAACAATTTGTTTAAATACACAAGGCTGCAAGAGAGCTTTAGCATTTACAATTTGGCCCTGGTAAATCGCCAGCCAAAACTTTTAACTCTTAAAGACCTGTGCGCAAATTATGTGGAGCATCGCCACGAAGTGATTCGTCGCCGCACGGAATTTGAATTAAGAAAGGCAAAAGAAAGAGCGCATATTCTGGAAGGTTTTTTAAAGGCCTTTGTTGCTCCGGAAGATATAGACGAAGTGGTTCGCATAATCCGTTTTGATGATAATCCCGAGCTGGCACTGCAAGCTCGTTATGCACTTTCCGAATTGCAAATCAAAGCGATAATGGATGTTCCATTAAGAAACCTCAAAAAAATCAACATTGAGAAATACAAAAAAGAATATGAAGAATTGTTGCTTGTAATTGCAGATTTAGAAGATATCTTGGCAAAAAAAGAACGCATAATGGCTATTGTAAAAACGCGTCTCCAAGAAATTGCAGACAAGTATGGCGATGTGCGCCGCACAAAAATAGAAGATGCGGAAGATGATTTTGATGTTGAAGATTTGATTGCCGAAGAAGAGCAGGTAATTACGCTTTCAAAAAGCGGTTATGTTCGCAGGCTGCCCATAGATACATTCAAAATACAAGGCAGAGGTGGCAAAGGAGTCATAGGTACCGGCTTAAAAGACGAAGACTTTGTTGAGAAAGTTTTCATTGCAAGCACGCATAGTTATTTGTTGGTGTTCACAAACAAAGGTCGTTTGCATTGGGTAAAAGTGTACAAACTCCCCGAAGCATCTCGCACAAGCAAAGGTGTGCCTATAGTGAACTGGCTGGAGTTAACCAAAGGCGAAAAAGTTTCCGCTATTGTTCCTGTTCGCAAATTTGTTGAAGGTTTCTACTTGGTATTCTGCACAAAACAAGGCGTTATCAACAAAATGAATTTGGGTTTGTTCCGCAATGTTCGCAGAGCCGGTATTAATGCAATAAAGCTTTTAGATAACGATGAGCTTGTTAGCGTTATGTTGGTTCAGGCAGAAAACAACCTTATGATTGCAACGAAAAACGGAATGGCACTCACAATTAAGCCGAATGTTTTCCGCAGCATGGGTCGCAATTCAAGAGGTGTGCGCGGTATTCGTTTAGAAGAAGGTGATTCTGTTATCAGAATGATTGATGTTAAAAAAGACTCGCTCATTCTCACAATTTCCAAAAACGGTTATGCAAAACGCACTGACCCCGAAGTATATAGAGTTACCAATCGCGGCGGTAAAGGCGTGACAAATTTAAAGGTCACCGACAAAACCGGGGCTGCTGTTTTTGTAGATGCCATTTTGCCGGACTACGACATTATAATAAGCACCAAAGAAGGGCAAATGATTCGCATAGATTTAGACAGCATAAGAGAAACAGGGCGTTCAGCGCAGGGCGTTAAGGCAATTACGCTTTCCGAAGGTGATTCTGTTCGCGATGCTGCAGCAATCCCAAGCGTAGAAGACATTGAGTCCGAAGCCGATGCAGAAAAAATAGCGTTTGAAAACAACCCTGTCAGTGAAGAACCTATCAGCGAACTCGAAAACGAACTCGAACTCGAAAACGAGCTTGAAAACGAATCCGAAAACGAAGGAAGCGACAATGCATAGTTGTGTGCAAAACGCAATGTTGCATTTAAAACCTGGAGAAAAAGCAGTTGTTGAGCAATATGCCTCTAATGCAGACAAGGCGTATAAATTTAAACTGCTTTCTTTGGGGCTTACAAAAGGAACGGAATTTAAGATGATAAAAACCTCTCCATTCGGTGACCCCATAGAAATAGAATTGCGTGGTTACCGGCTTTCTTTGCGCAGACACGAGGCTGAGGCAATTTTATGTACACAATAGCAATAGCTGGAAACCCCAATAGCGGGAAAAGCAGCATATTCAATCTTTTAACGGGGGGCAAACAAAAGGTAGGTAATTGGCCCGGGGTCACTGTAGATAAAAAAATCGGCAAAATAAAACATTCTTCAGTAAATGCAGACCTCGTGGACTTGCCGGGTATTTACGCAATGAGCGCGTGGAGCGAAGATGAGAAAATTGCGCGCGACTACCTTGTTTCTTGCGAAGCGGACTTGCTTATAAACGTTGTGGATTCCACCAATTTGGAGCGTAATTTATTTTTAACATATTTGCTAAAAGATATGGGAATTCCCATGCTGGTTGTTCTTAATATGTTCGACGTTGCAGAAAAGCAAGGAATAAAAATAAACATTGAAGAGATTGAAAAACAACTTGGCATTCCCGTTGTGGCAGCCTCTGCAATCAGAAAATCCGACAAGGGCAAAATTTTGGACAGTGTGGCAAAAATTAAACCTGAAAAAAAAACAATTAAACTCCCTCCGCAAGATGAAAATGAATACGAAATATTAGCAGAAAATATTTACAAGCAAATAGAAAACATAATGGCTTCTGCGGTGAAAAAAGGAGTTTATGTTTATACCGCGAGCGACAAGGTAGATAAAATTGTGACAAATAAATTTACAGGGCTGCCTATATTTCTTCTTGCCATGTACTTGCTTTTTTGGTTAACCATTGGTGTGGGCGGGTTGTTTATAGATTTTTTTAAAACGATATTCGGAGCGATTTTTATTGATGGCACCAAAATGGTTTTGGAAAAAGCGGGTGCGCCGAATTGCTTAAATGTTATTTTAGCAGATGGCATTGGTACCGGTATTCAAACGCTCTCAACATTTTTCCCAATCATTTTTACGCTATTCTTTTTTATAGCCATTTTGGAAAGTTCGGGTTATATGGCAAGGGCGGCTTTTGTTATGGACAGGTTAATGCGTTTTATTGGTTTGCCCGGCAAGGCTTTTATTCCGTTGTTGATAGGTTTTGGCTGCACGGTGCCTGCTTTTATGGCAACGCGCAGTTTGGAAAATAAGAGAGACCGAGTTTTGAGTGTTTTTATAATTCCTTTTATGAGTTGCGGAGCAAGATTGCCTGTTTATGTTATATTTGCGGCAACGTTTTTTCCTGTTGGTGGAACGAATATAGTTTTTGCGCTTTATATCATAGGCATAGTCTTGGCTGTGCTCACGGGTTTATTGCTTAAAAAAACCGTGTACAAAGGTTCTGTTTCGCACTTTATCATGGAGCTGCCGCAATATCGCGCACCATCTGTAAAAAACGCTACAATAAGCGCCTTGTTCAGGTTATACGCTTTTATTAAAAAGGGTGGCAGAGTTCTTGTGCCTGTAATTGCGGTTTTGGCAATTTTGAATAGCGTTGGGGTTTTGGAAAAAGCCGGCAAAACGGTTGCACCGGTTTTTGAACCCATTGGGATAAGCAAAGAAAATTGGCCTGCTTCGGTTGCGCTTTTTTCCGGTATTTTTGCAAAAGAGGCAATAACCAGTTCGTTAAATTCGCTTTACTCTCAAAATGAAAAAGAAGTGAATATTCGAACTGCTTTTGGAGATAGCAAGGTTGCAGCATTTGCTTTTTTGCTATTTGTGTTGCTTTATGCGCCGTGTATTTCTGCAATTTCCGCTTCAATCAGGGAAGTCGGTATAGGGTTTGTGGCTTTGCAGGTGAGTTATTCAACCGTGCTAGGGTGGAGCCTTGCCACAATTTTCTATCAAAGTTTTGAAGGCGGTTCGCTTTTTTACATTGCCTTGGCATTTGCGGTTTTGGCTTTATTTGTGGGGTTTGTGTATATTATTAAGCGTTTTCACGGGGGAACTCCCCTCGCTGCAACCGCCTTACGTGGCAAAGGGGCAGACACATAGGTGTATAGACAAGTGACGTCCCTATTCAAAACCACACGTGCACTGTTATTCCTGCGGCAAGCAAGGCACCGCCAACACCATAGGCAATGTTTCGCAAGTTTTTTGCGTCTTTTACCTTCTTCCATTCTTCTTTTTTTCTATCCTTAAGTTCTTCCAATTCATTTTCATTTGCAGGCAATGCGCTGGGCATTTTT
>JAITUM010000263.1 GCA_031286305.1 Candidatus Fibrimonadaceae bacterium
ATGCCAAATCTTGCGTTAGCTGAGCGTAGCGTCCAAGAGCTATTTTTTCCATAAGAACCTCCGTTAATTTATGTTCTCTATTACCTTAGACGGAAAAAACGGGAAAAATAATATGAAAAAGTGCAAAAAAATGCAAAATGCAACTACCTGTTGTCATTTGCGGCGATTTTGGGTTAATTTCGTCATTTTATTTGAATTTAAACGTACCCTACCCCATAGCAGATTTAATGCTTTTCACGTACTCATAAATATGCTGCCCTGCTGATGCTTCGTGTTTTTCAATGATTCTAACAATCGCGCTGCCAACAATAATCCCATCGGCGACTTTTGCAAATCGGGCGGCTTGCTCCGGAGTGCTAATGCCAAAACCCACAGCGGTAGGCGTGTTGCTAACCGCTTTTGTTGCCTTGACAATCGCTTCTACATCCGTGCTGATTTCGCTGCGCACACCGGTGACTCCCATTGAAGATACAATGTAAAGAAAACCCTTGCTTGCTTTTGTGATTTTTTCAATGCGCTCGTCTGAGGTTGGTGCAATAAGAGAAACAATGTCTATGCCATGGCGCTCAGCTTCATCTTTGAGTTCCCCTTGCTCCTCAAAAGGCATATCGGGAATAATAATCCCATCAATCCCAACTTCAGCACTTTTTGCAAAAAATTTCTCATAACCATAGTGAAAAACCGGATTCAAATAAGTTAGAAACACAAGCGGAATTTCGCTTTTTTGCCTAATGCTGCGCACAAGCTCAAATACGCCGTGAACGCTTGTTCCGGATTTCAATGCACGAACATTCGCCGCTTGAATAACCTCACCCTCTGCCACCGGATCGGAAAAAGGAATGCCTATTTCAATTAGGTCTGCACCCGCCCGCTCCAGCTCAAAAATAAATTCCTCGGTCTTTTCAAGGCTCGGATCACCTGCAGTGATATAAGCTATAAAAGCTTTGCCATTTTTAAAAGCATTTCTAATTCTACTCATGTACCTTAACCCCCCTATACCTGGCTATGGCAGCAACATCCTTATCGCCCCTGCCGGATAAGCACACTATAATATTTTCTTTTTTGCCAAAGTTCTTTGCAATTTTTTGCAAATGCGCAATTGCATGTGCAGACTCAATGGCACAAATAATTCCCTCTGTCCTTGCTAAATACTCAAATGCTGAAACAGCTTCCTCATCGCTCACCGGAACGTATTGCGCCCGCTTTGCATCGTGCAGCCAAGCGTGCTCAGGTCCAATGCCCGGATAGTCCAAGCCCGCCGAGATTGAATGTACAGGTGCAATCTGCCCGTTTTCATCTTGGCAAAAATAAGACTTCATCCCGTGGAACACACCTTTAGAACCTTTTGTAAGTGTTGCGGCATGTTCCGCTGTGTCTATTCCTTTGCCGGCAGCCTCACAGCCTATGAGTTTCACATCTTTGTCTTCAATAAAATTGTAAAACATCCCTATTGCATTGCTACCACCGCCAACACAGGCAATCACTGCAGCGGGTAATTTATTTTCCATTTCAAGAATTTGCTCTCGAGCTTCTTTGCTTATAACACTTTGAAGATCTCTAACCATCATGGGAAATGGATGCGGCCCCATCACCGAGCCTAAAACATAGTGCGTATCGCAAACACGCCTTGTCCACTCGCGCATGGTTTCATTAACAGCGTCTTTGAGCGTCATTGTGCCGCTGGTGACCGCATGAACTTTTGCTCCGAGCAGCTCCATGCGATAAACATTCAGAGATTGCCGCTCGGTATCTTCCTTGCCCATGAAAATTTCACATTCAAGCCCGAGCAAAGCCGCCGCAGTAGCCGTAGCCACGCCATGCTGCCCGGCGCCTGTTTCTGCAATAACGCGGGTTTTCCCCATCTTTTTTGCCAAAAGTGTTTGCCCAAGCACATTGTTAATTTTATGCGAACCGGTATGGTTCAAATCTTCTCGTTTGAGATAAATTTTTGCCCCGCCCAAATCGCGTGTCATTTTTTCAGCAAAGTAAAGCAAAGACGGTCTGCCTGCATAATTTTTGAGCAAGGTGCTCAGTTCGGTTATAAATTCCGGATCATTTTTATAATGTTCATAGGCCTTTTCCAGTTCAGCCACTGAGTTCATAAGGGTTTCAGGTATGTATTGCCCACCATATTCCCCAAATCTACCTTTTTTAGTTTCCATGGCGGTAATTTAGTATTTTCTATATTAAGTCTTCCACTAAAAGGAGGATAAATGAAAACTTTGGCAGATGAGCTAAGAGAGATAGCTCAAGAAACAAAAGAAAAGATGTATTTGCAATGGAAAAAAGAAAATGTAGATACTAATTTTTTATTAAGTCTTAGAGAAGCCGCAAATGCAGGGGCTGGCGGCATAGTTATACAATGCAGAAGAGATTATGAAGTAGATCATTGGACTAAATGGGCAGAAGATCACAAATTTTATTTTGCCCATAAAAGCAAAGAAGATTACGAATTAAAATGGCTGGTGTAATTTCTAAGGTCCCACTTCTACGCCTATGATTCTGATTTCAGAAATGGCAAAGTCTGCGGGGTTGTTGGGGTTTTGCATACTCCTAAGTTCAAAGGTGAGCATGTTGACCTCTATCGGAACCCAACTACTAGGATATTGAACGCCAAGCTTATTTTCTAGAGAAACTGTTCTGCTTCCGGACACTTCGCTGGCCGGATTTCCTGAAACTGTGGGGTTTGTATAATAAATCAAAATTTCTTTTGACTTGTTGTACTTTTGAAAATTATCCCAGCTGCTTTGATCGCCAATAGCAATACCTATGTTTGTAATCAACGCGGGTTTTGGAAAGTTTATGGTTACCAGCTTTCTGTTATTAGCCCTTAGAGCAAGGTCTTTTGGAATAATCCAAGCCGTTTTAGGATCCCCATCAAAAATCAGGTGCACCAAACTATCGCCTTGAATAATATTGTTCTCTATATTCGAAGATTTGGGAATCAAATAACCCAAAGCAGGTGCAGCTTCCGGAACGTTTTTAATCTTAAACGTTAAAAGAATCATAAGCACAATCGATAAAATCGGTAAAACGCACAAAATCAGAAATATTATCTGCTCAAGCTTTGAGAGTCTTTTTATGAGCGTTTTTTTTGTGTCTTTGTGTTTTGGATCTGAATCCAGTTCCTTGATATCTTCCGCAAATTCAGAAAAATTTGCATAGCGGTTTTCCATCTTTTTTTCAAGACACTTGTCAATTATTCTTTCCAGCTCAAGCGGAACCTTAGAGTTCTTTTTTCTTAAAGAAGCCGGCTTTTCATGCAGATGTTTATTCAAAATTGCAAGAGCGGCACCGCTGGTAAAGGGAGGGTCTCCGCTTAGCATTTCGTAAAAAAGAATTCCCAAATTGTAAATATCGCTTTGCAAAGTCAAGTTTCTGTTTTGGCACTGCTCCGGCGACATATACTCCGGCGTGCCCATCGTCATGCCCGTGCTCGTGAGCCTTTTTGACTCGCCGGTTATGGATATTCCAAAGTCTATTATGCAAACATCCCAGTTTTTTTTAATCATTATGTTAGAAGGTTTTATATCTCTATGTATAATCTTGCGGTCATGCGCATATTCCAAACCTTTCGCAATCTGCAAAGCAACGTAGGTGGCTGTTTTAACCGGTAAAATTTTCTCCCTTTTTATTATCTCAGAAAGCGATTCTCCATCCACAAAAGTCATCGCTATAAATATTTTATCGCCTTGAACTCCAAAATCATAAACCGTAACCAGATTCTGGTGGTTAAGCTCCCTCATGGACTGAGCTTCGCTGTAAAAGCGTTTTTCTGCCTCGCTATCACCATCCCTGTCCAAAACCTTCAAAGCAACTATTCTATCCAGCTTAATTTGCCTGGCTTTGTACACATGGCTTCCCATGCCGCCTTTTCCAAGCACGCCAAGCAGCTCATAATCGTCATTAAAAGGTCTTGGGAAATTATCCATTTAGCAGCTCCCACAATATTGCTTTTTGCACATGCAAGCGGGCTTCCGCTTCTTCGTAGCATAAATTTATCTGCAGATTATCCATAACGCTATCCGTTATTTCTTCGCCTCTGTTTGCGGGCAGGCAATGCGTCACCTTGCAATGCTCGGGAGCCTGCTTTAGCAGCTCGTCATTAATTTGGAACGGAAGAAAATAATTTTGCTTGGATTTTTTTTGCCCTTCTTGCCCCATGCTAACCCACACATCGCTGTACAGGATATCTGCATTTTTAACGGCTTCTTTTGGCTCATTGAACACTTTGTATTTGCTGCCGTTCTTTTTGAACTCCGGCAGAGACAGTTCAATTTCTTCTTTTTTTTGTTCAAAGCCTTTGGGGCAGGCAAGGGTAAAATTCATTCCCAGTTTGGCGCATAGCTCCATTACGGAATTTGCAACATTATTGCCATCGCCTATAAAAGCAACGGTTTTTCCTTGTATTTCTCCAAATTGCTCAACCATCACTTGTCCAAAGGCAAGCGCTTGGCATGGATGGTGCTCGTCTGTTAGGGCGTTAATAACCGGAATATTTCCGTGCTCGGCTAGCTGCTCCACCAAGGTCTGTTTAAAGCAGCGCACCACAAGCCCGTTCACCCAGCGTGAGAGGCAACGTGCAATATCTTTAACGCTTTCTCTTTGATTTAAGCCTATGCTCTTAGGTTCCAGCGTCACAGGCATCCCTCCGAGCTGGTGCATTCCCACTTGGAATGAGGTAATTGTTCTTAGGGATGGTTTTTCAAAAAACAAGCCTATGGTCTTGCCTTTTAGGCGTTCCGAATATATTCCGTTTTTAACCTCGTTTTTTAAACGAATGGCTATACCAATGGTATTCAGGATACGCTCCGTATCCCAATCGCGCAGTCTAAGCAAGTGTCTAAAATTGTCCATAGCACTTCCCATTGAAAAAAGTAAGTAATATAGAAAATTAACTATAGTAATTAATGATTAACTCGATGTTTGGGTATGGGGTATAGGGTATAGGCGGTGCAAAAACCATTGTTTTTAAGCAAACTTAGCCGTTTTTTGTGCAGTTCCCCATACCCTATACCCTATACCCCATACCCAAGCGGGTTAATCAATACTTGCATATAGCGGTTTTCCCTTGACATTTCTTAAAAAAAAATCTATATTTGTGGTATCTTTCACCTTAAAAGGAGACAAAAAATGGAAGAAAATCAACAAACCTCAGCGAATGTGTCCGATAGAGAATGGAACACTACTTTGCTTTTGGCAATCTTTTTAGGCGGCTTTGGAGCCGACAGGTTTTATGTCGGCAAAATGGGTTCCGGTATAGCGAAATTGCTCACTGGTGGCGGCTGCGGCATTTGGGCCATCATTGATATGATTGCGCTCATTCAGGGAAATTATACCGATGCTGAAGGCAAGCTTGTTAGGAAAGTAAAGGAAAGCAACTCAGAAGCCGAGGTATCTGAGAAAGAATGGAATACAACTTTCTTACTTGAATTGTTTTTGGGCACCCTTGGTGTAGACAGGTTTTACGTTGGTAAAACAGGTTCCGGTATAGCGAAATTGCTCACTGCTGGCGGTTGCTTAATTTGGAGCCTCATTGATATGATTGCACTTATTAACGGAACTTATACTGACGCTGAAGGCAAAGTTGTTAGGAAAAAATTTTAAGAGGTCATAATCTCATACCCATAGCCCTGTTCCGCCAAAAATAATTGGCGGTTCATGGCAAACTCCTGCTCCTTGGAATCTTTTGTTACAATGGAGTAGAATAAAGCGGGTCTGCCGTCTTTTTTAGGACGTAAAATCCTGCCCAGCCTCTGAGCTTCCTCTTGACGGCTGCCAAACGTACCGGAAATCTGAATCAAAACGCTTGCATCGGGCAAGTCTATTGCAAAATTCCCAACCTTGCTTACCATCAAAATCCTAATCTCGCCGCTACGGAAACTATCGTAAATAACATCGCGCTCCTTGTTCGGAGTTTTGCCTGTAATCAGCGGAATGTTAATTTCTTTTGCAAGATTTTCAAGCTGTTCTATATATTGCCCTATTATTAAAACTCTATCGCTCTCATCGCTATGCTTTTCCAACAATTCTCGGACAATGTTAAATTTTTCCGGATTGCAACCCGCTATGACTATTTTTTCGCGAGGCGGCGCAACCGCATAAACCATTCTCAACTCCGTGTTCATGCTCACCCTTATCTCATGGCATTTTGCCTGAGCAATCCAACCCTGAGCCTCCAGCACCCGCCAAGGAATATCAAACTTCTTAGGTCCAATAAGCGAAAAAACCTCCGTTTCCTTATTGTCTTCCCTCACAAGCGTAGCGGTAAGCCCCAGGCGCCGAGTAGCCTGCATATCCGCAGAAAACCTGAACACGGGCGCCGGCAGCAAGTGCACTTCATCGTAAATCATCAAACCCCATTTTTGAGCGCTGAAAATGGAAAAGTTAGAGAACTCTTTTAAATCGGCATTTTTCTTTCGTTGAGTCAAAATTTGATATGTGGCTACTGTTACCGGACCAATTTCTTTTATGTCGCCGGAATATTCTTTTACCTGGTCTTTTGTCAGATTTGTTTTTTGCAGAATCTCTCTTATCCACTGGCGAGCGGCGGTCACGCTTGGGGTTAAAATTAAAGTGTGGGCCTTGATCAAGGTCATTGCGGCCATCCCTATGATTGTTTTGCCGGAACCGCAAGGTAGCACTATAACTCCGGAACCGCCTTTTTCCGAACCGGACGCATAAAATACCTGAGCAGCATCCTTTTGATAATCCCTTAGCGTAAATGCCTCACCGGATTCCAGCGTTTGCTTTAACTCTATGTCCAGCGGATCGCCCTTAACATATCCTGCTAAATCTTGTACGGGAAAGCCGAGTTCCGTCAGCAGAATTTTGAGCTTGCCACGCACAAGCGGGCTAACTATTGCAGATTTTTTTGATGTCCAAGTTTCAATGTAATCTTGAAGTTCTTTTCTTCTGCAAAGCTCCAAAAACAGAGGTTCGCTATCGCATTCCAAAATCAGATTAGAGTCTTTGAGCACCAAGCGCAAAATTCCATAACGCCCCATATACTCGGTCACCTCAACCGTAACAGCGGTAGGGATTTCGTAGGTGCTGTATTTTTTCAGCCGTTCAAAAACATCGTTTGCCGTTAGTCCGGTTGAGGCTGCATTCCACAGGCTCAGGTGCGAAATGCTATATGTGTGAAAATGTTCCGGGCTTTTTACAAGCTCGGTGAAGGGAGCAATTGCGTCTCGTGCCTCGTGGTGCTGCTCGCTGTCGACATTTAACAGCACTTCCATATTGCTTTGAACTATAATACAGGGATTTTTCATAAATTTGCCTATTTTAAAAATCGCATCAAGAATGGATATGCTTTTTTCTCGTCAAGAAATATCCATCCTATGGTTAACAAACTCATTAGCGGAAAAGTTATTGATACTGCTATTTTATTATATCCCCAGGCTTTGCTGAACTCAAGGTGCAAAATGCACCAAAACGCCCTTGTTGTGCCGCAGCCCGGGCATTCAAAGTTTAAGAGACGTTTCCAGAGGCAAAGCGTGTTTCTATTGTCTTCTAATAATTCAAATGGTATATTGTAAAACACAAGAAAAGCAGCCAAAATAGCCGCTATTTTTAGCAATCGTCTCAGGTTAAAAAAATTTGCCATCACAGAATGTGATAATATAGAAAATGTAGGGGCAATTCCAACGTGGTTGCCCTGCAACGTGGCTGTGCATTTTGCACAACGGTGTCCAAAATCGGGGCGTTGCGGGGCGTTTGGTGAGCGGAGCCGAACCAGCCCCGCATTGGGGGTAGCGTAAAACGCCGTCCAATGTGTAGGGGCAGCACCTACGTGTCTGCCCTTGTGCAATGTAATGGGCGGTTGGAGCGAGGGGGACACTTCCCCCACATTGTTCGTTGCATTCAAGCTTGTAATCATGGGTATAGCTGTCAACTTCTAATTACCGTACTGCCCAAAAAACATGGAATTTGAGCGATTTTTGGCAAAATACTTACCCTCAAGTGCGCAAAGAGCTAAGGGGAAGGTATTCCAGGCACCCATGGCCGGAAATTTTGTAGATTATAGTTATGAAAAAACTCCTTTTGCTCCTCATGCCCTTTTCCATGCTTTTCGCTCAAGAAGTTGGGCTTAAAGATGTGTACTCAAACTACTTTAAAGTAGGGACTGCCTTCCAACATCGGAATGGAGGTTTAACTAACGCAAATATGCGGAGTACTATTATCAGAGAATTTAACAGCCTTACGCACGAAGACGAGTTAAAACCAGACGCAACAATGGTACGGGCTGGGTCAACCAACGACGACATTCAGGTTCAGCTCAACGCAAACGCAAGGACAGTGCTAGAGTTTGCAGTAACCAACAATATTCCTATGAGAGGACATACACTTGTGTGGCACAGCCAAACGCCAAACTGGTTTTTTCATGAAAATATGCAGAACGGCAACGATAACAACTTGGCAACTGTTGAGGTTATGAACCAACGCATGGAAAGTTACATAAAGAACATTCTTGAGCTTCTACAAAAAGACTTCCCTGCTTTAGATCTTTACGCCTACGATGTGGTAAACGAAATATTTTTAGATAACGGCAGTGCTAGAGCTCCCGGGTTTGCCAGCAATCAATCTCCATGGGTTCAAATATACAACGGCAACGCATTTGCAGATACCGCATTTGTTTACGCCCGCAAGCACGCTGCTACAACCTTCCCCAACATGAAACTCTTCTACAACGACTTTAACGAATATCATCCCGACGGAAAAAGAGCCGCTATGGTGGCTATGGCAGAAAGGCTTGGTCCAGACGGCAGGGGTGTAATGGATGGCATTGGCATGCAATCGCATTTATCAACAACTTGGCCAAACCCAACCAATGAGTATAGAATCACGCTTAACGCATTTAGAGGAACAGGTTTGGAGATTCACGTAACGGAGCTTGATATTACCCTACCGGAAGGGGATACTCCGCCTACAACAGCACAACTTAACACTCAGGCAGACCGCTACAAGGCCATATTCCAAGAATTGATAAACGCTAAAAACGCTGGCGCAAACATCACTTCGGTATCTGTTTGGGGCGTTACAGACGACAGAAGCTGGCGCTTCAGCAACAATAGAGCGCCTCTTTTATTTAATGCAAGTTTTGAAAAAAAACCTGCTTATGATGCAATAGTTTCACTTATTCCAGAGGAAGAGTGGGGCAAATCCAGTGGTTCTGGCGGTTCTAGCAGTTCAAGTGGCGGCGATGTAGTTCCTTGTGATTATCAGCCAAGTTTCTGTGGTGGTATGGCTTATGCGAATGTTTTGGCTAACTCAATAGTAATGCCCTACACAGGAGATTGCATATTTATCGGAGATTTTGAAGTAATCCAACCCGCTCTAAGTTCAACAGTTGCTATAAACGGCGTGGAAAATACTTGCGGAAGCGAAGAGGATTGGAGTACCTGTGGCCATAATGCCAAACCGAATCCAGTAGATGGTGGTTATTATGTTTTTGTTAAATCGGGAACGGTTAACGAATGGATACCCACCGGGGAAAACGAAAGCAACGGCTGGAAAGGCATTGTGGCAAAAGCAAAACCCAATTGCAGTACGTCCCCCATCAGGCAGCTCAGTCCTCTTTCTATGCATGCCTTTAAGGTTAGCTCTTTGAACAACAGAACCATACAGGTTGAAAGCAATGCAAAAGTTTCGATTCATTTGTATGACATCAAAGGGAACTTAGCACAAAGCGTTCAAGTACCTGCAGGTTCGAGTATAGTAAAGCTATCAGTTTCGCCCGGAATTTATGTCGTTAAAAACGGCAAAAAACAAACTCAAAAAATAATGGTGAGGTAAAAAATGAAAAAAGTTCTTTTATGTTCTTTATTGGCCGCAGCTTCTGTTTTTGCACAACAATACCAAGCTAAAGATGCGAGAGTCGAAACCAATTCTAGTGTGTCTGATCCGACACAGGTGGCAGCTTTAATATCAAATGCAGCAGCTGCCGGTGGGCAGTATGCATCGATAAGGGAAGGCAGGGTTTACTTTGATATTAACATTGCCACAGCGGGGGTTTACGATGTGTGGGTGAGTTACTTCAATGATGATACCTCGCCAAAACCTCAAAATGTTTCTGTTGGAACAACTATTGAAACGGTGCCTTTCCCAGTAAATGGCAATTTAAATTTTGAGAAAGTAAAAGCGCTCTCATCAGTAAACCTCACAGCCGGTTCCCACACGGTAGGGATAGGGAAAGGAATAGGCGGAAACCAATCACACGGATGGATTAACATCGACTACATTGAGATTGCAGCGTTTGAGAGTACTCCTTTCAGTATCAGCACTTCGCTTGTCACTCCGAATGCATCGGCGAATGCCAACAAGGTATATAGCTTTATGCGCGAGAATTTTCAGAAAAAGATAATCAGCGGAGTTATGACAAATGAAGTTTTAGTCGGCAATAATCCGATTACGCTTAATGATCAAAAAGAAGTTGCTTTTATTCGCCAAGCTTCCGGTAAAACTCCCGCGCTTGTTGGTTTTGATTTTTTCCATGGTACAGGACATAAATCCGATGAACAGTGGTTCAAAAACTATAACAGTTCGACAATGTCTCTCGCCGAGGAACTGTTTGAAAGAAATGGCATTCCCACTTTCAGCTGGCATTGGAAAGACCCCAACAAAAGATTAGTTGCAGGCGAGAACGAGAACATGTTGTTCTACACCAACACACATCCAGGCTACTCCGAAGGGACTTCTTTTAATTTCGCTAAAGCCTTTACAAATGAGTCACGCACAACATGGGATACCAATAGCGATGAATATAAGGGTATTATGGAGGATATAGACGTGGTCGCCGATTATTTGAAGCAGTTGGCAGACAAGGGCGTTCCTGTGCTGTGGCGTCCTCTACATGAAGCTGCCGGTGCGTTTTTTTGGTGGGGTATGGCGGGACCAAATGCTCTTACTACTCTATGGAAAACAATGTTTGACAGAATGGTGAATCACCATGGTCTTGACAATTTGATATGGGTGTGGACATGCGAAGAGGGCAGGCACGGAGAAGACCCGCTTGAATGGTACCCCGGCGACGAGTATGTTGATATCATTGGCAGAGATTATTATTACTATAATGTGCCGACAAAAAATCATAGTTCATTAATATCTTCTTTCTCAAAGCTCAAAGATATTTACAGCGGGCGTAAAATGATAGCCCTGAGCGAACATGGCGCGATTCCTTACCCCGAAAATCTTATTGCGGACAAAGCAGGCTGGAGCTATTTTGCACCTTGGTATGGCCAGCATACAGGGGTAGACGGTTCGACTGCTCACAACACCGCAAATGACTGGAACTTAATCATGAACCACGATTATGTTCTAACGCTTGAAGACATGCCGGTCTGGGCTAACTACACCACTCCCATACAATCCAATGCTCCAAAAAACACGCAACATTTTGATATAAGAACCGTAGACTTTTCCAAAGCAAAAATTTATGATATGCATGGAAAAAGAGTTAAAGCAAACAGTTTTGCGGAACTCAAAAACGGAGTTTATATTGTTCGGGTTGATGGAATAGCGAAAAAAATCGCTGTGGACAAACGCTAAATCCTGGCGGGGAATGTAGCTTTAACGGTCGCTTTCGACAGGCTTAATAAAGGGAGAAGCTTCTCCCTCGCTGCAACCGCTTCGCGTTTTCCGCTACCCTCTCTTGCCCGGAAATAATGGCGGAAATGGTAAAAAATGACAAAAATCCTAAAAAACAGTTGACAATCCCTTAAAATGTTTCTACCTTTATAGTTAATGCTTAAGAAACTTTTAATTATATTTTTGTTTCTCTTTTGCTTATCAGCTGCAAATGCG
>JAITUM010000275.1 GCA_031286305.1 Candidatus Fibrimonadaceae bacterium
CCGGATCTTTATCATTTGTACACCGGCATAACATGGCCGCTTGGCGACTGGGGAACATGGGGTTTATTTGTGAATTTTATTAGCATGGGTGAATTGTCCATAGCCAATGAAATAGACGATGACCGCATAACTACTTTTAACAGTTCGGAAACTGTTGTGGGGCTTAGCTATGGAACAAAGCTTAATAAAAATTGGGGGCTGGGTTTAAGCTTTAAATTCTTTTATTCCGCTTTAAGTTCCGGAGCAGCGTTAAACGAACCAGATGCAAAAACGGCGAGCTACGCTGTGGATGTTGGTGTTCTAGGGCGCGATTTGGGCATAAAGGGGCTTAGGTTTGGCGCGGTGCTTGCAAATATTGGTCCCAATGTTTATTATGTTGATAAATCCAACGATGACCCAATTCCTTTAACTTGGCGCTTGGGGCTTTCTTACGATTTACTGAACCTCCCTGATCATCGAGTGATTGTGAACGCTGATTACAACAGAACGGTTATTTATGAAAATTCAAGAGGCGAAGCGCAACCTTTTTATATATCTGCGTGGAAATCTTGGCTTAATCCGGTAGCCAAAGAAGAAGAAGATAAAGCCATTGATGTATTCAGAAAATCTTTTCAAGAGGGCATATTGAATTTGGGTACGGAATATGTTTATGCCGGTACTGTAGCGCTCCGTGCAGGTTATCTCCATGATAAAGTTGGCAAGAGGCAAGAGATTGATATTGGCCTTGGCGTGATGCTTTCCGATGTGCTTCAATTTGATGTTGCGCACATTCAGAATGCAGGAAACTTAGAAGGCGTTAGAGACGGTCAGCTCAGATTTTCCGGCTTGTTCCGGTTTTAATTTTACACTATCTGTTGCCAGCTCGGTACTTCGTAGCTTCCGTCTTTAGGCGTAACTGATTTCCATCCTGTGCCGTCCGGTTGCTTGGGCATAATAACGCTGTCGCTTCCAAAATAATATGGCGGTAAAATTTCAGCATTACTGTTTATTTGATTTCTGGTGACAAAATTATCAGGGTGCAAAAATTTGCATATTTCGCTGTCTTTTTTTCCGATTTCAATTCTATAAGCGGTAACCCCGTTCATATCGCCTTCGTTAATTGTTTTTATGGTCTTCTCTATTGAGGTTTGCCAGTCTTTTAAATATTTCTTTTTTTGTTCTTCGCTAATGCTTTGGGTATTTAGCCATTCCTCAAGTTTTGCCATGCCTGGTTTTTTTTCTGCAAGGGATTCAGCTACGGGGCGAAGCGCTACGGAATATTTGCCGGAAAGTGCAATTTTTGAGACTTCTTCCGTTTCTCTTTCCTTATCGCTTTTGCGAACAATAATATAAAATCCTATTCCGGCCAAAATCATGACCAAGAGCAGAATAACTGCTATAATAATTATCACCAATACTCCACTACTCATGCACGTACGTTCCAATTCCGGTTCTGGTCAAAGAATTTAGAAAATTTTCTTTAGCAAGTTTAAACACAAAAACCGGCAATTTATGCTCTCTGGCAAGGGCTACTGCCGCAATATCCATGACTGCTAAGTTTCTCTTCAAAATTTCTTCATAGGTTATATTGTCAAATTTCACGGCATTTTTATCTTTAACGGGGTCTGCAGAGTAAATGCCATCTACCTTGGTTGCCTTCATCACAACATTGCACTCGCTTTCTACCGCTCTCAAAACCGCAGCGGTATCTGTGGTGAAAAACGGGTTGCCGGTGCCGGCAGCAAAAAGCACAACAACTCCGCTTTCGAGCAAGCCAATGGCTTTTCGGCGGTCAAAAGAGCCGCAAAGCGGTTCCATTTTAACTGCGCTCATAACCTCAGCGCGTTGCCCGTGCTTTTCCAGTGCATCTTGCATGGCTATGGCGTTCATAACGGTAGCAAGCATTCCCATGGAATCTCCGGCGGCGCGGTTCATTCCACCTGCACTTGCAGAAGCTCCTCTCATATAGTTCCCGCCTCCAATCACAAGCGCTATTTGCGCCCCAGCCTTAACGGCCGCGGCAATTTCTTCTGCCACCCAGTTTATTGTTGCCGGGTCAATACCAAATCCTGAGCTTCCGGCGAGAGCTTCCCCGCTTAGCTTCAAAAGACATCTGCGAAATCTTAACATATATTCTCCTAGAGCCTCCCAGCGGACTTGAACCGCCGACCTGCTGATTACGAATCAGCTGCTCTACCAACTGAGCTAGAGAGGCGCAAAGGTAACATAGTAAATATTAGCTATTTCTGTTAGCTTTATTCCGCATTTCTTTTTGCCACTTGCGTATATTTTCATGATGTCCGGATAGCAAAATTTCCGGAACCTTCATTTCTTCAAATTCTTGCGGTCTTGTCCACACCGGGCAGCTTAACATTCCGTCTTGTGCAAAGGAATCCGTTTCCGCGCTTTCCATGGAACCTAGCACACCCGGTATCAAGCGAACAATAGCATCGCTCAAAATCATTGCAGGCAGTTCGCCGCCGCTCACAACATAATTTCCAATGCTCACAGATAAATCAACCCTGCTTTGCCTTATGCGCTCATCCACGCCTTTGTAATGTCCACACACCAAAACCAAGTGTTCTTTTTGAGAAAGCTCTTTTGCCAAAGAATGCGAAAGCGAAACTCCATCTGCAGCAAGCAGAATCACTGTAGCGTTATTTTTTTTTGGCTCGCAAAAATCTATAGCTTTTGCAAGCGGCTCCGGACGCAACACCATCCCAGCCTCAATGCCATAAGGGTCATCGTCCACTTGTCCGTAATCGTTAATTGCAAAATCTCTTAGATGTATTGTACGAAATTTTAAAATACCGCTTTTTTGAGCGCGTCCCATTATTGAACAATTCATGGGAGCAAACATTTCAGGGAACAAGGTGATGCAATCAATTTTCATAGATTATCAACGTATCAGCGTTTGAATAAATTCCACATTCACCGTTATTTTTTTTTCCTTCATATCAACATTCAAAACGCAATCATCTATCCACGGAGCAACAATTTCTTTTGTACCCACAAGCAAATTAAACACATTTACCGATGGCATTTCTTGCGCGCTTAAAACCTTGCCGACTATACTCCCATGAATGTCTACCGCTTCAAAGTTCTCAAAATCGCTGAAATAAAACTCACCCTCCGGTGCAGGCAACCTTTCGGATTCCGGCAACAGCACATAAGCGTTTGTCCAAGGCTTGACCGCCTCCGGCGTATCTAATCCTTCAAAACGAAATTTCCATAAAAGCCCATAAATCTCGGAATGCGAAACCACTGCTTCTTTAATATCCCCGTTCTGAAATTCCAAATAAACTCTTTTCAATAAAGAGTGCCTCTCAAGGTCATGAGTGAGGGGCTTGCAAAGAATATCGCCAAAAAGACCGTGTGTTCGCATCAAGCGCCCCACGGCAATAAAATTATTCAGCCGGAGCCTCTGCTGCTGAAGCTTCTGCTGGAGCCTCGGCAGGTGCAGCCGCTGCAGCCTTTTCTGCCTCTAAGCGTGCTTTAGCTTTGGGGCTTAGCTTGGCTTTTTTAGCTTTTGGAGCCAGCGGAACCGGGGTTTTGCCTTCAATGCTGCGACCAGCGCGTTTTTCATGGAAAAGAGCCATTATACCTTGCTGCTTGAGCAAAGAGCGAACCGTATCGGAGGGTTGAGCGCCAACGCCGAGCCAGTACATAACTCTATCAAACTCAAAGCGGACTTCTGCGACCTTCACATTTGGGTCATAAAAGCCCAGTTGCTCAATAAACTGACCATCGCGAGCCTTACGGCTGTCTGTGACCACGACCCTGTAGGTAGGGTGGTGGCGTTTTCCAAATCTAGATAGGCGAATTACTGCTGCCATATTTTTTTCCCATAAAATGTAGAACTAAAATATAGTAAAAAAACTAAACTTTGTCAAGTCCCAATCGTTGCAAAAGAGCTGGCTTATGAAGATTTTGGTGCCAACCCTAGGGTCAAGGCTTAATTTTTTCTCTCAAAAATTCGGGAACCACGCTGTTCTTGCCGGCAGCGAATCCGCTTTTACCGGTAAACCGCCAACCCTGTCCACCTCAATATTTTCCGGCATATTCGGCAAAAGAACCTCTCGCTGGGCTATGGCGTTTATATAGTCTATGTGCTCGCCAAAAACCTTTTCGCTTTTATTCGCAGCAAGAGCCGCTTCTGCAAAAGTTGCCCATTGAGGGAGCGCCGCTGATGAACCCGCCAAATTACGAGACCTCCCCTGAAGCCTGATGTTATCATCAAAACCTACATAACTGCATATTGAAAGCAACGTGTCCAAAGGCAGAGCGCCGCAAAAAGCAGCTGTGCGATTCTCGTTTGTGGTTCCGGTTTTTCCCATGGCCGGAAAAGGATACTTAACGCCGGAATACGTTATGGAAAGTCTGGAATATGCGCTGGCCGCCGTTCCGTATTTGAACACCGCTCTCAGCATGGCACGCATGGGCAAAACCGCTTCGCTCGGCAAAACCTCGCTCGAATCAACCGAGTTCCTGAAAATCAAACGATTATTCCTGTCCCAAATCTCTTTTATAATACAAGGTTCCGTTGATTTTTTGTCTTTGCACCTATAATGTTTGCCGCTCAAAATGCTTTGATACGCAACCGCCATCTCCGCAACCGTTGCCTCATTCACACCAAGAGGCATACTCATAACCTCTTGCAAATTGCGGTCTATCCCTATGTGCTTCACAAAACTCGCAAACTCGCTCATGGCTATTTTTTTGCGAAGATCCGGCCACAAAAATATATCATCAGGCAGCAAAGGCCTTGCCCTGTTTTGCTCCACCAAAGCCTGAACCTGCTTAAAATCCGAAAGAGTAAAATTCGGGAACAATATCATTTCCTCTTCAGGATCGTGATTGTAAACAGAAGCATAATATTCATAACTGTGCCGCAACAATTTAATTCTATCGGGGAATCTATTCTGCTTCTCTTCTTCCCTTTTATGATGATAATATCTGAGAGCCTGCAAAGCGCGCACCGTTTCAAAACGCCCTTCCAAAAGCCAATCGGTTGTCAAAGCCATCTTCGCTTTTTCAAGTGCAATATCGTTTCTCGCACTTGCCGTAATGCTTGTATCAATCTGGTTTTTTTCTGCCAAAGCCCTTATCTCTTCAATTGAAAGCTTATCCAGCAAACGATCCAAAAGCCAAATGGTTGCAATGTTTTCCGAGCGCACCGCTGCCCAAGCCATGCTTGTTTGCGGAGTTTTATCCAAATGATCCGGACGCGGAAAATAAATGGTTCCGCCATAAGTGAACAAATTATATTCGTTTTCCAAATAGTCCAAAGGCTCCCAGCCTAACTTAAGGGCAAGCGAAAATAAAAGAGGTTTCCACGCGGAGCCTAGCTGCCTCTCAGCAACAAAAACCCTATCGTAACCAACATTGCTCTGCCCGGATTGCGCCGCAATTACCATCCCGTTTTTCAAAACCACAAGCGCACCCTGCAAAGGATTCGTTGTATCTGCGCCGATTTTATTTTGCAAGTTGAGCAAATTTTCCTTCACAGCCGTCTCTGCATTTGCCTGCAAATCAGCATCAAGAGTGGTGACTATCTTTATCTGCGCGCGCCGCCAATCTTCTATGCCAAAGCTCTCAAAAATTTCAGCGTAAAAATCATCGTTCAAATCCCTATCCACTTTGTCTAAAAGAGAAGATGCTCTAAACCTGAACTCGCCATAATTCAATTCCGGCACCTTTGCCAAGTCGTGAACTTCCTTGCTAATATAACCGTTTTCTTGCATTCTGCGCAAAACATATTTGGTTCTGACCTGCCCCCTTTCCAGCGCCTGTTTTGCACGCTCCGGCGTTCTTTGCACACGAGGGTCATAGTTAAAAGGGCCTTTAACGGAAGCTGCAATAAAAGCGCATTCCTCGAGGGTGAGCTGCGAAATGGGTTTGTTAAAAAAGTATATGGAAGCTATTGCCGCTCCTCTGCCGGAACCATAAACCTGAAATTGATTTAAGTAAAATTCCAAAATCTCCTGCTTGCTAAAATGCTTTTCCAGCTTAACTGCATCCACAAGCTCTTCCCACTTCATCCTTAAACTTTTTTCTTCCCTTCCAAAAACATTTTTCACCGTTTGCTGAGTGATTGTGCTGCCGCCTTGCCTCCATTTTCCGCTCTTCACATTGTTGAACACAGCCCGCGCAATCCCGTCAAGGTCAAAGCCTCTATGCTCCCAGAACCTTGCATCCTCGGAAGAAATTATTGCATCTATAAGAGCTTGCGGAATAGAGTCGTATGGAACGTAAAGGCGATGATTTGTATCGAAAAAGGAACCTATTACTGTGGCTCCATCCGAGTAAAAAACCCTGCTTTCACCTTCCAAGTTTCGTAAAATATTTTCTCTAGTAAACTTACCTTCTTCGTCTTTGCCCGAAAAGAATAAAATTAGAGAAGCTAAAATCGCAGCTAACATAAAACCTACGGCTTATTTAGACCTTTCCACATATTCTCCTGTGCGAGTATCAACTTTTATGCGCATTCCCTGTTCAATAAAAAGCGGGATTTGCACTTCTGCTCCGGTTTCCAAAATTGCCGGTCGCATAACGTTGCCGCTTGTGTTGCCTTGAACTCCGGGTGGAGAATCTACTATCAGCAGGTCTACAAATGTTGGCGGAACAACTTCTATTGCTTTTCCGTCCCACCAAGTCACTTGCACGGTTGCTCCGTCTAGCAGCCAAAGCTCTGCTCCGTTGAGAGAGTCTTTTGGAATTTCCACCATTTCACCTGTTGGGTCTAAAAAATACCAATTTTCACCATCGTTATAGGAGTATGTAACGTCGTTATAAAGGACATTTGCCTCTTCCACGGTATCTCCACTTTTCCATGTGCGCTCCAGAACGCGCCCTGTAACCAGATTTTTAACCTTAACTCTATTGAACGCCTGGCCTTTGCCGGGTTTTACAAATTGGTTCTCAATAATCATATACGGTTGCCCATCTATCATTATCTTGAGCCTTTTGCGAAATTCATTTGTACTAACCATTCCCATGCTCTGTAATGTAGAAAATTTAAATGGGGGAGTGTCCCCCTCGCTACCGTGCCCCAGGGAAAGGGCATAAATTCAAGGCATCAGTGAGTAAATGTGATTTAACCATCTTATAACCGCTACTTAACCAAACATTAACAATGCTTTCCTATTTTTCCAACTGTAAATGACAAATTCTTTTCAAGAAGTATTAAAAGAAGAACTGCAACAATTTCTTGCCAAGCAACAATGTAAGTTCCCTGAAACAGAAATTCTAAAAGCAGACCTCCATTGCCACGACTTTAACAGCGATAAACCAGACGAATTGCTCGGTCGCATTCTAAACACGCCCGAAACCTGGATCCAAAGCGAAAGCTTGCTCAACGGGTTAACGCGCAATGGCTGCAATGCCTTTACCATCACCAACCATAACAACGCCCGCTCATGCTACCAAATGCAAGACAAAGGCTTTGATGTTTTAACCGCAGCCGAATTCAGTTGCCGCGTGCCCGATTTTGGTATAGGAATACACGTGCTTGCCTATGGCTTTACACCCGAGCAAGAAGTGAAACTGGAAAAATTGCGCAAAAATGTTTACCAGTTTTTGGAATATGCGCAACAACACAATTTGCCAACCATCTGGGCGCATCCATTATATCATTACGCCGCAAAAACTTTACCGCCGCAGGCTTT
Organism: Candidatus Fibrimonadaceae bacterium; assembly: GCA_031286305.1. GTDB lineage: Bacteria > Fibrobacterota > Fibrobacteria > Fibrobacterales > Fibrobacteraceae > Fibrimonas. The sequence continues at coordinate 7,647 of JAITUM010000275.1, forward strand.
TTTCAATAAAATGATGCTTGTTTTTGAGCGATTTGAAGTGCTGAACGGGCAACGTGATACATGGCAAAATATTTTGGTAAAGGAATGGGTTGAACAAATGACCCCAGAACTTATAAACCGTTACGCCAAAGAATTTAAAATCGACCCATCTGTGTATTGCTCCGATCCATATCGCAAATTTATGTCCGGAGGCTCAGACTGCCACATGGGTATGTTTGCGGGAACCGCCGGTACTTATCTGCGTATTCCAAATTTAACCGAAAAGTTAAAAACCGAACCTAAATCACAACTTATGCTGGAAGCCATACGCAACGGTAATATGGCACCTTATGGCCTGCATCAGCATACCGAAAAAATGACCATTGCTTTGCTGAACTTTGCCTGCCAAATGGCGCTTAATGCCCGCGATCCGGGCTTGGTACGCCTCTTGTTGCACAAGGGCAGCACAAACGATAAACTCATTGCATTTGTTGTTTCCAATTTGCTTAGCGAAGTAAAACATCACAAGGTGACTATCTCCTTTATAAAAATTTTCCAAGACTGCATGATGGGCGAAGGTCCTCCGTTCTTGAAAAAATTAATGATAAATTCAACCTACAAACCCATATTCAACGAAGCAGAAAAAATTTCACAAATTCACAAACGCAACGATGCCAACCTGGTAAAAGATTTTTACAAATCCATTCTCAATATAAACGATCGCTTTTACGATATTTTAACAACACGTATCGATAAAAAATTAAGCAAGACAAATCTTGAGCAACAGTTCAAAAATACATCGCTCGATGAATTGCTTAATAAACTGGAATTGCCAACTTATTTTAGAAGTTATTTGGAATCTAACGGCACAGAGCAAAATTCCAAATTTAATCTACCCAAATTTTTAGACGGCTTGTCCTTTCCATTCTTTGGCTCCACGCTTTTGCTGGCAGCGCATTTTGCCGGCTCTAAAACCCTGTTCAACGCTCGCCCGATTTTGCGTGATTTCTCAAAACATCTAGGCAAGTTTGAACACCCAAAGCGCATTATGTGGCTAAGCGATACCTTTGGCGATGCCAACGGCGTTTCTACTTTCTTAAAAGAAACGCACGCAGAAATAAAAAAACGAAATTTGCCCATCGATATAGTAATATGCAATGCAAATGTAGAACCCGATGAGCATTTAATAGTACTCAAACCCATTAAAGAATTTTCGTTGCCTGCGTATCCCGATTACTTTTTCAGAATTCCCAAATTTGTGGAATTGCACAATTTATTCGCCGACAAAGGTTACGACCGCATTATCTGCTCCACCGAAGGCGTTATGGGCCTAATGGGCCTTTACCTCAAACATGCCTACACAGTAGAAGCATCATTTTATCTGCACACCGATTGGCTAATGTTTGCCCGCAAAGTTCTTAACATAGAAGGTCATAACCTAAGCCGTGTACGCCGCATACTGCGCGCTTTCTACAAAGCTTTCGATAATGTATTAGTGCTAAATTCCGATCAAAAAAAGTGGCTCTCAGGAGCGCAAATGAACTTGAACCCTGCACAGGTACACCAAACGGCACATTGGGTAAACGAACGTTTTAAACCCCATACACCCGATAAACAAGCGGCATTCGGCCTTGATAAAAGCTATAAAGTTCTGCTTTATGTTGGTCGCGTAAGCAATGAAAAAGGTGTGCTGGAGCTAAGCGAAATTTATTGCGAGGCAAAGAAAAAATTTGGTAAAGTAAAACTAGTTGTGGTTGGCAAAGGTCCTGCGACTGAGCAGTTGCAAAAAGAAAATCCAGATGCTATTTTTATTAACTGGGTGGAACAAACTCAACTGCCCCTTATTTACTCCTCGGCAGATATGCTGATACTCCCTTCCCGCTTCGATACCTTCGCAATGGTGGTGCTGGAGGCACTCAGTTGCGGCTTGCCCGTGGTGGCTTATAATACCAAGGGCCCAAAAGACATTATCAAAAATAATTGCGGATTCCTGGCTGAAACACCGGCAGAGATGCGGCAAACCGTGATTGATTTTTTAGGAAACAACAACGTTGCAGAGCTTCGTAGCAATGCCGTAGAGCGAGCCAAGGCTTATACTGCAGATAGCATTATTAGCAAACTTATGCAATCGGTAGGGATGGTTTAAATAAGAGCAATGAACAAGGATTTCTGTTGGTGGAAACACGGTGTTATATACCACGTTTATCCCCAAAGTTTCTACGATACCAACGATGATGGCATTGGTGATTTACAAGGCATAATTCAAAAGCTGGATTATCTTGCTAACTTGGGCGTTGATGCTCTTTGGTTATCACCCATATACCCATCGCCTTTAGTGGACGCCGGCTACGATATCACCGACTACAAAAATATAAACTCAATTTACGGCGATATGAACGATTTTATGCAACTGCTTAAAGCAGCGCATAAAAAAGGCATTCGCATTATAATGGATTTGGTGCTAAATCACACATCCGATCAGCATCCTTGGTTTAAAGAATCTCGAAGTTCCATAGATAACCCCAAGCGTGATTGGTATATTTGGCAAGCACCGAAAAATAAAAAAGCACCAAATAACTGGCGTACTAATTTTGGTAAAAAAGCTTGGCAATACGATGCCGCTACCGGCGAATATTACTATCATTCATTTTTTTACGAACAACCAGATTTAAATTGGCGCAACCCCGAAGTAAAAGAGGCTATGTTTGAAATAGCGGAGTTTTGGCTTAAACTGGGCATTGATGGTTTTAGGTTAGATGTAATTAATTTGCTGTACAAAGATAAGAAACTGCGCGATAATTCTATAAGTAATCTTTTCTCAAACAAAAAAAAGGTATTTAACCGCAATCGTGGTAGCGTGTATAAAGTACTCAGAGAATTCAGAGTTTTGTTGGATAAGTATGCCGATAAAGTAAGCGTTGGCGAAATTTACGCAGTGCCGCCAGGTGATACCAAGCTAGCCTCCAGTTTTTTGGGGTCTGGCAATGATATGTTGCATTTGGCTTTTGATTTTTCTCTTATTTTTACCAGATGGAAAGCTACATTCTATTACAAAACAATTAGGCGCATTTACAGCAAAATGCCAAAAGAGGGCTGGCCTTGCTTTTTTCTTTCCAATCACGATGTTGGTCGCAGTACTAAACGCTTTGGCCTTACTTTTTTCAAATATCAAAAAGCCAAATTGCATGCTCTGCTTTTATTAACGCTCAAAGGCACGCCATTTATTTATTACGGCGACGAAATAGGCATGGAAAATGCAAGCATAACAAAAGATCAAATTCGCGATTTATATGGGAAATTATTTTATCCTCTTTTCAAGGGTCGCGATGGTTTCCGCACTCCCATGCAATGGAACAGCAACACTAACGCCGGGTTTAGCAATGCTAAACTCTGGCTTCCCGTGCATCCGAATTATTATAGCATTAATGTTGAAGCTGCCACAAACAATGAAAATTCCGTTTATTCGGTATATAAGCAGTTATTGCAATTGCGCAAAACCCACAAAGCTTTACAGTCTGGCAATATTAAATTCCTGCATGAAGGAAAAAACAATGTTTTAGCTTACCAACGTTTTTTGCCAAGCGAAAAATTATTAATTTTCCTCAATTTTAGTTTTCTGCAAAAGCAACTAAGTATAAATACAGAAGGGCTAGAGCAAATTTTTAGCACACACCCGCAATTTAACAGCATTGCGGGCGGTAAAATTGTGCTAAAACCGTATCAGGGAGTGGTTTTTGCCGAATCACTCATAGTGCGTCCACATACTTAGAATACGTATGTATTTCGTTTCCGTAGTCACTTCATAAACTAACCTATGTTGTTTGTTTATTCGCCTTGAATAGACATTGCTTCACACTCACTTTGATTTTCGTTGATTTTTGTCAGTTTTGTGTGATATTGGAGGGGTGCTAACCAAATTTCACTCCTATTTTTTGAATATTTTTGTTAATAATTTTTCAATTTGCTCATCAGTATATTTCAATTCAGTAGCAGCTTTCTTAATTTCTTCTGTCTTGTAAGCTGATAGGGGAGAATAAATAGTCATCGAAGCAAACGTCCCGCCTAACTCATCCAATGGGCTGTCAGATACGGATTCGTTTTTTTCTAATTGTCCTTTAATCCATGCAAGCAAAGCTTCTAATCCTTTTTTCTTGTCAAATTTTATAATTTGTTCTGGAACATTTGGCGGAATTAATGTTAAAGGAATATGTTCCATTCTCGGCAAATAATCTATCAAAGGCTGCCAACCTCTTGGGTCTTTCAACTCTGCCAACATTGAAGCGGCTTTTGTTACCGTACAGGTTGAAGGAGCATTTTGCAATAAAAGAATAACTTTGGGCACAACCGAATTGCCTATTTTTATTAACATTTTTTCTATTTCTTCTTCAACACCATTTCCGTGATTTTCGTGCAAATTAAGTATTGTTATAAAAATATCAATTGCTTGCTTTGGTTTTTGTTTTTTAATCATATTTAATTTTTCTATTTTCTGCTTCGGAGAATGGTCTTCGAGAAAGAATAAAATTGTCTTATAGTTTTCAGGCGAGTAATCCAAATCGCAATACTCAGGCACCCAACGATAATATTGTGCTTTTAATGAAGAAATCGTGTAATTTTTTTCGTCGCCTGAAATTTTATACAATTCAGAGAATTTCTTTTGTATATCTGAATTTTTGGGATGTTTTTTTTCTAAATTTTTTAGAGAGTTTTCTGCTTCGGAATACTTTTTTTGTCCTATATAGTTGTCAATAATCAAAAAAACTATTTCATCGGCATAATCTTCAATGTCTAATAAGCGAGATAAATATGCAATAGAATTTTCATATTCCTGTAATTGTTGGTAAATATATCCTGTAATATAAATTTCTTGAAATCTATCTTGGTAATTGTCTGAAATATATTGAAAATCACTTAATGCAGATAAATAGTTTTGTCGCTTAAAGATAGTGTCCTCAAAATTCAGTTGTTTGCTTTTTGGCAGATACACACTATTGCCGTCAATGTGCCGAACGCCAACGCCTAAATCAGCCATTTCAATACTCATATATCCACGCCTAAGTATTAAATCGGGGTTGGCACCAAAAATATTAATGCCAGAATCAATTACTGATATAGATTCCATCCATTCGCCGCTCCTAAATAATGCCCAAGCATAGGCTTCAAATAAAGCGGGACATTTTTCTGAATTTTGAAAAATATCTTTTGCCAAAACTGCTGATTTTTTACTTTGTAAATTTTTAATCAGCCATAATACTTTGTCCAATTTTTCAGTTGTTGAATTGGAACAAATAATTGTTTTTTTTTCGGGAAACTTCGAATAATCAAAGATTTTTCTTTCAAAATCTTGTCCAAACGATAGTTGATTTACGATCAAAAAACTTAAAATACTAATTGCTATTCTCATATGTTGCACACAACGACCAAATACGTGCAGTCTTACTGCGAATATACGCAACTGTGTTCGCTTATCGACCGCCAGCTACGTTTGTGCAAATATAGAAAAGTTTAGCACGTGTGATAAGGTTTTCGTTGATTTTTGTCAGTTTTGTGTGATATTGTGGGATATGGTAGAGAATAACTCTTCCGTTTCCTTGAAATTTTTAAATTCAATTCCCTTAGAAGTCAAGCTTTCTCCTGCGTAAATTACGGAGGGGAATTTGGTGTTTTCAATTTTTTCGGAAAATTTGCGAACATTGCTTGCGAGGGAAAAGTCATAAGTTCTTGCTGCTTTTATTTCTATGGGAAGCAAAAAGTTTTTGCGCAAAATAAGGTCTATTTCAAAACCATTCTTATCTCTGAAATAATATAACTCAGCAATGGATAGCTAGCCACCTGCTCCGCATTTTCAATGCCTAAAAGATAAGCTACCAACCCCACTTCCGTAAAATATATTTTTGGGCTTTTTATCAGCCTTTTTCCAAAATTATTGAAATAACACGGCAACCTGAACTTTTAGTCCTTGAGGCAGCGAACACTGAACAAGATAGACTTATAGTCGTAGTCCCAGTGGGCGTACTCGAAGTTGTAGTTTATCTCCCGAATGTAGGCGTCGCCGGCATCGACCTGCGTGGCACTCCACCAGTAGCCGAAGTCGCCGTCAAGGTAGAAATAGCCATCGCGGCCGTAGCCGCCCGGAAGTGCCGAAAAACCAAAAGCATCTGTGTCTGCACCAGGATCATTACCCCAGCCTTCCTTAGACCTAAGCTTAGTACCGACCGTCTCACAGTAACCCCAACCACCACTATCATGACAAGCATTATCGCCAGCAACAAAACGATACAAAGCATCCCACTCGGCATTGCTAGGCAAATGCCAGCCTTCAGGGCAAACGCCTCGATGCTTTGTGTCTATTTCTGAGACACAATCAGCGTTATTGCAAGAAGCCTCAAAACCCATAGCCGTAGACCAATCGTAAAGACGGCCGTAGGTGACGCAGTTGGCAGGAACATTGCCATTACAAGTACTACCGCTAGCATTGTAATTCAAATTCTCAGCCATCCAGGTTTGTTCGCCGATTTCTACCCATTTGTAGGTCTTGCCATCGCGAGAATCAGGGAAAGTACCGCTGTTTTCACCGTTGCCAGCAGAACTGCTGCTTGGCACGTTTACCGAACTGCTAGACGGCGTGCTGCTGCTACTGTCGCCGTCGCTACCGTTATCTGATGAGCAAGAGAATGTCTGAACCCCGATGGTTCCGATTAGGAGGATTAACCCGATTTTAGTTAGCGTTTTGTTCATGGAAATGAATATAGTAAACGCTGATTTAACTGTCTGGGACATGGGACATGGGACAGGCGGTGTGCAAAGCTACGTTGGCCGGGACATGAATCTGCACAAATCATGTCCCATTTCCCAGACAACGTAGCTCTGCGTTTCGCTTGTCCCATGTC
>JAITUM010000001.1 GCA_031286305.1 Candidatus Fibrimonadaceae bacterium
ATATTTGTTATAAAATTTTGAACAAGCACCGCTATAAAAACCGGTTTTAGCATTGGCAAAGTTATGTATAAAAATTTATTGACTCTGTTTGCTCCATCCAAAGTGGCAGATTCATACACATTGCTCTGAATTGAGTTCAGCCCTGCCAAAAATAAAAGCATTGAGTATGGCCAGTAATGCCATATAGCGGGAATAGCTACCACCAGCACCGAATATTCGCTATCTAGCCACCTTGGAATTATCAGCTGCCCAACTTCGTTATAGCTCCATTGTACCCCGAACCACTTTGAGTGTATATGCACATCAAGAATTTCGAATAATAGAAAATTTACAAAACTGTTGTCTTGCTGAAAAACATAACCAAAGAGAATTCCAACCACGTAGCTCGGAATAGACCATGAAATCATTATCAAAGCTATGACAACCGCTCTGCCTTTAAATGGTTCTCTCAGACACAGAGCGGCGAGCAAGCCTATAACTGTTACACACAGCGTGGTCACAATGGTGTATATTATGGAATTTCTAACAGCATTTGTAAAACCGTCTTGAAGCACGGCAGCAACATAATTTTCAAAAGCCAAATACGAATCAAACCACTGCTCCGGATTGCTCCCTATGTCGAATGCGCTAATCAATACATTGTATAGAACCGGTAAAACTAAAAAGAACAAAAGCAGAATGCTTGTTGGCAATGCAAAAAATAATGCTATTCGGTTATTCTGCTTCATTGAGTTCTCTCACGCCTTCTTTGAGCATCTCTGCTTATAATATTGTTTATTTCAGTGTCAGCAGCACGAAGCTCTCTATCAATTTCACTTTGTGGCCATTGCCTTCCTTCCGAACCTGCTATTATATTGAATATGTTGTTAAACCTTTTTGCCAAAACATCGGTTTCTATTGCGCTCCAAGAAGAAATAGCAGGATAACTCACTCCGCTTTCAACTATTTTTTGGAACACTTTGCGATTTTTATTTTCTGAGAAATAGGGCAAGTCATACGTTTCGGTAAGCGAAGGTAAAAAACCCGATACTCTGGAGAATTGAAATTGAACATCACTTTGGGTGGTTAAATATCTTAAAAGGGCAAGAGATTCTCTTTTAACAGGTGTTGAGCTAAAAACTCCCAAATTTGAGCCACCCAAAAAATATTTTCCCAACATGCCTCTTTTTGCAGTGGGAGGAATCATGCAGCCATATTTTAACATTGCTACGGCGTTTGAATTGGCTTGCAAAAAATTATGGTTATCAAGATACATGGATTTCGATGTGGTTTCGCCTATAAAAGCTGTTCTTCCTTGGTCAAAATCACTACTCACACCGGCTGTTGTTTTGTCTAGATTTGAATAATCGTTATGCCCATTTCTCACAAAATCCAAGTAAAAATGGATACCATCAAGGGTTTCTTGGCTAAGCAGATTGCTTTTTGATAAATCTTCGGTTAAAAATGAACCTCCTGCGCTGAAAATCCACGAGGCTACATTGTGCACAATGTTCCAATCGTTTTTAGCGGGATATGCCATAGGGTTAACAACCTTGCCGTTTATCGATATTCTTGCTCTTCTTATTCTTTGCAAAACATCAGCAAAGGTCTCTCTTGAATTTATGGTATTTGGGTCTATTTTGAGAGAATCTAAAACATCTTGGCGATAGTAAAAAGGGCGCACATCCAAAAACCACGGCAGCGATGTGATATGCTCGGAGTTTCTAGGTTTCATGGTTTCTCTTGCACCGTTTATAAATAAATTTGAGTCTGCCCAAATATTGGCTACGGAATCTAAAGACATAAGCGCGCCAATGTCTGTGAGCGATGCAGCCCATGTAGAAGGAACTTGTATAACATCAGGGCCTTTACGAGTTGCCGCAGCCAACACTATTTTTGAAAAACCATTGCCCCAATCCAAAACGGTAACTTCAACTTTAAGCCCCGGATTCTCAACATGAAAACCTTTTAAAATTTTATTCATGTCTTCCAGAGGGCTGGGGCTATTGTTGAAAATCCATAAATGTATTATTTTTTCCGAAGATGACTCTTCTTTGCAAGAAAGAAAAAGCAATGATAAAAAAAGGAGCGGCAAAAGTCTGTTCATATCACAAATTTTCCATTTGCAAACAGGTGAATTCCATTTTCTACGAGTTCAATATGCACTGTTTCACCAAGCTCATAGCTTTCTCTTAGCGGTACTTCTACAGCTAAAGCCTGCTGCTCATGCGAAACATAAAGAATGGATTGCGAGCCCGCATATTCCTGCATTTCTACAATCATGGGAATAGTGTTCATACCTTCCGGAACTATTTTCAGGTTTTCTGCCCTGATGCCTATTTTTGCTTTTGGATAAGACTCAATGATTTTTTCAAAAACTTGTGGAACCTGTATTGAACAACCGGCGTTTATTAAATTTAAAATACGATTGTTGTTTTCTTCTTTCATTTCATATTCAAGAAAATTCATTTCCGGGTAACCTATAAAACGTGCTACAATTTCATTTTTAGGTTCGTTGTATAGTTCATGGCTTGTGCCTATCTGCTGTATCCTTCCGTTGTGTATGCAAACTATGCGGTCGCCTAGAGTCATGGCTTCGGATGGGTTTCGCGTTGCGTATATAACTGTTGCGTGCAAGTTTATGCAATAGCGTCTTATTATTGATTGAATTTTTACTTTTAGCTGAGAGTCAAGCTCGGAGAGAGGCTCGTCAAAAATTATGAGCTGCGGACGTTTTACGAATGCCCGAGCTATGGCTACAAGTTGTTTTTGCGAACCGGATAGCTGCTTTGGTTTTCTGTTCATTATGTTTGATATGCCAAGCAGGTCTGCTATTTCGGTTATCCTTGGGTTTATTGCCTCTCTAGACAGGTTCGCCATCTTAAGCCCGAATTCAAGATTTTGCCGCACGTTGAGGTGAGGGTAGAGAGCTTGTGACTGAAACACCATAGCCATCTTATCGTAGCTCGGTGAAAATTCGCTTAGAAGCTTTCCGTTGTAGAGCACCGTTCCGGAATCAGGTTCGGTTAAGCCGGCAATGACCCTGAGCAGGCGGGTTTTCCCATTATTAACCGGACTCACAATAGTAAGGAACTCGCCGGCCTTTATGTCTACGGACATACCGATTACAGGTATGTTTATGGTATCTTTTTTTCCAAACTTTTTTTCATTAAATGAAATCTGAACTAATGATACATCTACCATGACCTAAAGCTCTTGGGTTTCGGCTTGACTGCCATCTTGGGTATCAGAATCAAATAATCTGCGAATAGGTTCAAAATATATCTCATTTTGCTCATTATCCCTGTTGAGCTTGGAGTAGTTAAGTGCTATAAGCATGATATTTGGGTTATTGTTTGCCATTTTCACAAATTCGCTGGTTGATACATTTTCTTCCGTTAGGTCAACAACATAGGTGTTCCATTTTTCCTGTTCGGAAACCTCAATGGCTTTCTCTTCGCTATCGGCCATGCGTATTGTGGCAAGCGGCAAAAGGAAAGCCAAGGTTTCTTCCACCATTTGCAGATTTTCCTTATCTTCCACCCAAACCAGAATGCGGCGAGATGTATAATCATAAATTTGCTGCGGTTCAGCCTTTTCCTCTTTGAAGTCATCATAATCATCAAAAAGGTCATCATCATCTTCAAGTTTTACCATGAAGCTAAATATAGAAAATAACACTGTTGTCCCATTAAATTTTTTGTTTCATAGAATTCCAAACATAATCCTGGGCAAGGCACGCCTTGCCCCTACGGGTGCGGATACAAATTTTCATTGAACATTTGGAATAAATGCGGTATTTATCGGGTTTGTTGTGCGGTGCCTGTAGGGGCAAGGCGTGCGGTGCCTGTAGGGGCAAGGCGTGCGGTGCCTGTAGGGGCAAGGCGTGCCTTGCCCTGCAACGACATTGTGAACATATTAGGATCGAGGTAAAAAAAGAGACAAAACAAATAGGGGGCTCGCTTTTCGTTAACGCAAAAAAAACATTGTTTTCATGTTAATTTCAGCGATTTTCGGCGAAAATATTTTTTAATGGGACAACAGTGAGAAAATAATGTTTGACTCAAACATTGAGTTAAACATTATTCCCCATGGACAACAAATGTCCCATTTTTTCTTTTTTTGTTTTTAAGTATTTTTTGTTAAAGGGGTTTGGTTTTATTTCAATGGGAATTCTTTTTGAAACTTTGATTCCGTAAAATTCAAGCTCTGATATTTTTTGAGGGTTATTTGTGAGCAAATTTATGGATTTTATGCCGAGATCTTTTAAGATTTGAGCTGCGAATGCATAATTTCTTTGGTCTACGCCAAAACCCAATTTTAAGTTTGAATCTATAGTGTCTAACCCTCGCTCCTGCAATTCGTACGCTTTTAGCTTATTCGCAAGCCCTATCCCTCTACCTTCATGCCCTAACATATAAACCAAAACCCCACCATGCTTAGCTATGTACTTCATGGAAAAATCCAATTGCTCTCCACAATCGCATTTTAAGGAATGGAACACATCTCCGGTTAGGCATTCGCTGTGAATGCGGACATTCGCGGAACCGCGTGCCGGATTTGCAAATGCAACATATTCTTCGCCGTTTATTTTATTTTTATACGCTATTGCCTTGAAATTTCCATGCCTAGTCGGCACAACAGGCTCTGCAACCCGCTCAACTAAAATTTCATTGGCAAGGCGATAGTCTATAATGTCTTGAACGGTGATAAATGCCAAGTTATGTTTTTTTGCCACCTTCTTTAGCTGGGGCATTCTTGCCATTGTGCCGTCTGGGTTTAGCACTTCGCAAATTACTGCTGCTTGCGGCAAAGAAGCCATGCGGCAAAGCTCAACGGCAGCCTCTGTGTGCCCATCTCGCTCCAGCACTCCGCCTTTTTTTGCCACCAGCGGGAATATATGTCCGGGGCAAATAAAATCGTTTGCGTTTTTTGAAGCATCTGCAAGAGTGCGGCAGGTTAAAGCGCGTTCCGCTGCAGAAATTCCCGTTGTTGTTCCATGCTTTGCTTCCACAGAAACCGTAAAAGCAGTTTCAAAGCGGCTTACATTTCTCTGTGGCATCCTTGGCAAATTCAATTGCTCAGCCCTTTCTTCGGTAATGGCGGCGCAAACAAGCCCTTTGCCGTTGGTTACCATGAAATTTATATGCTCTTGCTTGCAAAGCGATGCGGCGCAAACAAAGTCTCCTTCGCTTTCCCTGTTCTCATCATCTGCTATTATTATGATTTTGCCGCTTTTAAAATCTTTTAAAGCTTTTGCGAAATTATTCCCTACTAAATGTGGCATGTGGGGAATATAGTAATTATGGGATAGCCAACCGAGCTAGGACCCGAAGCATGGAATGGATGTTAAAAGCGTGACAGTTGACAATTTCTTTTAAAATTGCTATATTTAAGCCTATGAGAGAAGGAATTCACCCTGAATATCGTAAAACTGTGTTTGTTGATGCTAACACAGGAAAAGAGTTTTTAACTCGCAGCACAAAGCTTGTTAACGAAAAACGCACCATAAATGGCGAGGAATATCAAGTTATTACATTGGAAATAACCTCTGACACGCACCCATTTTGGACTGGAAAAATGCATCATTTGGATACTGCAGGCCGCATAGACCGCTTCAACAAGCGTTTTGGCGGGCAAATAGTTGGCGCAAAGCGCAAAACAGCCCGTAAAGCAGTCGCTGCAACAGAAGAAAACGAAGAAACTTAAGAAACTTAAGAAATACCCTTGACAAAGACGAATTAGATTTCTATCTTTAAAGGGAATTCAAGCGGGAATAGCTCAGTTGGTAGAGCATAACCTTGCCAAGGTTAGGGTCGGGGGTTCGAGTCTCCTTTCCCGCTCTTTGAAATACGGATTAGTAGAAACCGAAAAATTATATTTCACAAGCAGTGAAGCAGCAGAACAAATAGGCGTTTCTGTTGAGATTCTGCGTTTATGGGAAAAAAAGTTCCTAGAATTAAAACCACAAAAAAATAAAGCGGGCAAAAGAGTTTATCGTCAAAGCGATATTGAAATAGCAAAACAAATCAAAGAAAGTGCTCCGGAAGTTGAAAAACAGCCGCGAAAAAAAGCAAAAACCAAACCTGCTAACAAAGAACTTTTGCTAAAAATCAGAAATAATCTGCAAGATGTTGTTAAAACACTGAGGAGTCCCGTTCATCAGGGAGAGTTTTCCCCTCGTCCCGGTTGCTCACCCATCAAAGAATAAACCTTTGCATACATGTAAATCTGCTTCAATAAACTTGCAAATCCATTTGCTCTTGTTGGGGTTAAGCCTATTTGCAAACCTATTTCTTGAAAAAAATCCGGTTTTGCTGCTAAAATATCTGCGGGCTTTTGGCAATTATAAATTTTTAAGGCCAAAGTACCCAAACCTCTGCTCAAAAGCGGAGTGCTTTCGCCGCCCTCAGTGTCCATGTAAAAAAACAAAATTCCATTTTTATATTCGGGAACCAAAAACATTTTTGCAGCACAACCCTTAACTATAAATTTATCCTGCTTTAAATTTTCATCCATCCCCTCATGCTCTTTTGCTATTTTCAACAAATATTTCCATTTGTCATCCGGCTCTTTAAAGTCTGCGAAAATTTGTTTTATTTCTTTCTGCGATTCTTCTATGGTCATTTTCCCCTCACTCTTTATATAAATTTCTCAAGGCCTCCACGGCACTTCCGCACCTAACGGGAGATAAAATGCATTCAAACTTTGGAAAATCATGTTTTATTTTTTCTTTTCTATCGCATTCCTGATAAAAAACAAATAAAACTCTAGGGTATTGAGTCGCGATTTTTTGTACCTGAGCATCTGTGAGGCCCTCCGCTTCGGCTATTAGTAAGTCTTGCCCGCTTAAGTTCAGAATGTTTTCCACATCGCTTAACCTTGTTGGAGTTGCTCCAACTTCTTCAACATTTTTACTCAAATATTCCAGTACTTTTTCTTCACTGCTATAAACTGCAACTTTTTGTTCCGCTTTGCTAAGATATTTTTTGTAAAAAGCATCCTCTTTTGTTTTTACAAAAAGCCGGAAATAAAAACGACTTCCGTTTTTGCTGCTTTCAACTTCTAAATTGGAGCCCATGGCCTGCAAAATGCTTTGCGAAATTGAAAGTCCCAACCCGGAGCCTCCATATTTTCTAGCATGTCCCTTATCTATTTGCTCAAAGGCTTTGAATATTTTTTTTATGTTTTCTTTTGAAATTCCAATTCCGGTATCAGTTATTTCAAAAAGCATCTCGCAGCCATTTGAATGGGTTGTGTGGCTAACTTCTAATCTCACCATGCCCGTATTTGTGAATTTGAGCGCATTACTTGCCAGGTTCACTAAAACCTGCTTTAATTTAATTGGATCTGTTTTTATGAATCTTGGCATTGCGATAGATGGCAGCACATAAAATCGAATATTCTTGTAAAGCAAATAGTGTTTGCAAACACCAATCAAATCATCTAGCAGAGAAAAAATATCAACCCATTCTTCTTCAATTTTAAGACCGCCCGCTTCGATTTTTGAATAATCCATTATGTTGCTGAACGTGTCGCGCAAATGATAAGAAGAGATTTCTATGCTTTTGCACCACTCTCTTTGCTCATCGCTTAGGTTTGTGCTTTTATTCAGAAACAATTCGGAAAAACCGAGTATTGCGTTAAGAGGAGTTCTTATTTCATGGCTCATGTTTGCCAAAAAAAGGCTTTTTGCCATGTTAGCTTCTTTCGCGGCATTCATTTCTCGCAACAATTTTCGATTTGAGCGCCTGAAATACACATAAAAAGCAAACCCCAAAATCAGTATAATAACAAGTTCTGCTATTATCACATTCATCATGTTAGATACGTAAGCTTGATACTTGCTCACCAGCCATGAATCTACTTTGTTTATTCTTATTGTTTCCAGAGGCAGTTTATCAAGGTTCAAGTTTCTGCCGGCGGCAGCTTTTTCATCCAGCATGGCTATGCTCAGGCTTCTTTGAAAACCCGGTCTATGATTGCCTTGTTCGGCTAGGATTGCCATGACAAGCAATCCGGTATTTTTTCCAACTAATGGAGCAAAGAGCACATATCCACCAACAACTCCATTTTGTATTCCAACATCCCAAAAGGAATAAACAGGGGCTTTGCTATGATCATTTATATACTTGGTTATTGTTTGCCACAACCACAATGCTCGCGTGTACCCCATAGCATCGTTCAAGTTCACGCTAGCCAGCACAACCGCGTCAAATTCAGGGTCTAATTGTGAAAGGAGTTTGGGAATATTATCCCACTTGGGTTTTTTCCACTCCTCCACGCTTATTTCTTTTTCATTGACAGACATAACGGAGCTCAGTTGCTCTCTTATTTCTTTTCCGGTATCCGAATCGTCGGTTATGAATATTATTCTTTGCACATCGCTTTGCATGCTGTTTATAAAGTCTACTTGCATAGGTACATTGTAGTGTTCATAAATTCCCGACCAAGAGCTTACGGTGTCCACAGATATTGCTTGCCGCTTGGTTATTCCGCAAGATACAATGGGAATTTCTTCCCACAGTTCGTCTTTATATCGTTTTGCAAAATTAAATGCGGCATAGTCCACAGTTATAATCACGGCAAATTCGATTTCTTCATATTTGTCTATAAATGCAGAATAAAAATCATATTCGGGTTTCATTAAAATATCCATATATTCCACATGAACTTTGGTATTTTCATTTTCTGCTAAAACATCTTGTATTCCTTTTGTGATTTGGTTTGCCCAAGTAAATTTTTCGCTATAAGAATTTAATATGAGCACGTTCTGCTGCGCTGTATGCGCAAAAATCGGAGCTGCAAGCAAAAAAACGGCCAAAAACAAAGGCATGGCTGTAATCTAGAAAAAAACACTCTATGCAGAGCTTGTCATTCAAGCTTTCGCGGTCAGTCCATGCCGTGGGCCATGGGAAGCGGCGTGTTAAGAGAAATAAAGAACTCTCTCTTGACATGCCTTCCACAGAACCACATCTATATAACCCTTGCTCAACCCCGTGGCTCGCTCTATTTGCGCAAACATTTTGTCGCAAAATGCTTTCACCTCTTTGCTCAAAGGAAAACCTGCTTGCAAGTCTGCCTTGCCAAGCGCAATGCCAAGCCGCTGAATCCACACATCGTATTTCACATTGCTAATGCCCAAATTGCGTGCTAAGTGATTTTTGGTTATTTCACCGATATGCGGCAAAGTGCCCAGGTAATGCAGTTTTTCGCTTTCTTTTTTTAGTTTGTAGAATTCATCTCTAAAATTTTTGCGTTCATTCCAAACTTTCACTATGGCTTTTATTTTATTGGGATTGTTGAAAATCGGCAGCATTTTTTTTTTGCTGTTGGTTCTGGTTTCTAACCCTCTCCTACATCGTTTTATTATATTCATTAATAGACTTTTATTCAAGAATAATATGAATTTTCATTGTAATCATCAAGTT